>JBEKCP010000120.1:0-11346 GCA_050014815.1 Thermoguttaceae bacterium
CCGGGAAGCCTGCTGTTGGACATCGCCGGGGTGGCCCATCTGTTCGGCGGCGAGGCAAAGCTGGCGGAAACGATCCTCCGCGAGCTGGCTGCGCGTGGGCACAGCGTCCGGGCGGCCGCTGCCGACACGATCGGCGCTGCCTGGGCCGTGGCACACTTCGGAAACAAGGATGAAGGAGGAAGGATAAAGGATAAGGATGAAGAAAGGCGGAAGGAAGATTGCAAATTGAGAACTGCAAATTGCAAATTGCAAATTGAAGAATCAAACCATCCTTCATCCTTCATCCTTCATCCTTCATCCTTTATCCTCGTTCCTCCCGGTCAGACGCTCTCTGTATTACGACCCCTGCCGATCGAGGCATTGCGGCTGCCGGAGCCGACGGTGACGCTATTGCGCCAGTTGGGCATCTGGCGGATCGAGCAGTTGGAGGCGTTGCCCCGCCACGAGTTGCCGCCGCGGTTCGGGCCGCAGTTGTTGGAGCACTGGGACCGGGCGGCGGGGCGGCTGGACGAGCCGCTATCGCTCTATCAGCCGCCGCCGCGGTTTGCGGTCGGCCACTCGCCCGAACCCCCGACCGCACGCCGAGAGACGATCGATGCGATGCTCGTGCGGTTGGCCGACCGGCTCTGCGAGATGCTCCGCCCCCACGGCCTTGGGGCGGTGCAAGTGGAGTGCCGGCTGGAGTGTACGGCCGGCGATCCGCTGGAGGTCTCGGTCGGCCTGTTCCATCCGACCGCCCGGGCGCGGCACCTGGTCCAACTGCTTCAGGTTCGACTGGAGCGGTTGCGGCTTCCCGCTCCGGTGCGGCATGTTCGCCTGGCGGCCACGGCCACGGCGCCCTTGGAACTGCGGCAGCAGGGATTGTTTTCCGAGCCCCCGGCGTGCCGGCATCCGCGGCACCTGGCCGGCCTGATCGATCGGCTCAGCAACCGGCTGGGCCAGCATGCGGTGGTGCGGCCCCGGCTGGTCCCCGATGCCCAGCCTGAAATGGCCTGCCGGTACGTCCCGATGGTGAAATGCCGCCGCTTGCGGGTTCATAGGGGCCATGGTGCGAAGCCGCAAGCGGCGCGCCCGGTGCGGCTCTTGACCAGGCCGGTCTTGCTGACGGCCGGGCGGCCATGCTTCGCCCAGACGTGGGGGCCGGAGCGGATCGAGACGGGTTGGTGGCGGGGGCAGGCCGTCGGACGCGATTACTACCGGGTCGAAACGACCGATGGCCGCCGCTTTTGGATCTTCAGAAACCTCGAGGACAACCGGTGGTTCCTGCACGGAGTGTTCGATTAAAGGATCCCCCCGACGCAGTCGGGGGGCTTTTTGGGTGAATGTTCGAGTAAAAGCCCCCCGACTGCGTCGGGGGGGTGATCTATGCCTTACGCCGAACTCCATGCCAAGTCGAACTTCTCCTTTCTCGAGGGCGCTTCGCACCCGGAAGAACTGGTCCGGCGAGCGGCCGAGTTGGGCTATGCGGCCCTGGCGGTGACCGATCGCAACAGCCTGGCCGGCGTGGTCCGGGCGCATGGGGCGGCCAAGGACCTGGGACTGAAACTGGTCGTGGGCGCCGAGATCACCCCCGAGGACGCCCCACCCGTGGTCCTCTGGGCGACCGATCGGGCCGCCTACGGACGACTCTCGCGGTTGCTGACCCGCGGACGCCGCCGGGCCGCCAAGGGCCAATGCCGCTTGTCGTTTGCCGACCTGGCCGAGCATGCCGAGGGGCTCCTGGCCGGCGTCTGCGCCAGCCGCTTGCGGCTTCGCACCAACGATCCTGCGAAGCCGCAAGCGGCCTTCCAGTACCGCGAGCTATTCGGCCAGCGCGGTTACCTCCTGGCCGAGTTGCACTATGGCGGCGACGATCAAGAGCAACTCGGTCGGCTGCTGGACCTGTCGCGGCAATGCGGCATGCCCCTGGCGGCCGCCGGCGATGTCCATTACCACATTCCCGAGCGGCAGCCACTGGGCGACGTGCTCTGCGCACTGCGATTGGGCACGACGGTTTCTACGGCGGGCCAGCGGCTCTTTCCCAACGCCCAGCGGTACCTGAGGTCGCCGGAGGAAATGGCCCATCTCTTCCGCCACGCGCCGGAGGCCCTGGAACATGCGGTGGAGATCGCCCGGCGGACGGAGTTTTCCCTGGACCAACTGCGTTACGAGTATCCGGAAGAGCTGGCCCCGGCGCATGAGACGCCGATCCAATACCTGACGCGGCTCGCGTGGGAAGGGGCGCGGCGGCGATATCCGGACAGCGTCCCCGAGAAGGTCTGGCGGCTCGTGGAGCACGAGCTGCGGTTGATCGAGGAGCTCCGCTACGAGGCGTATTTCCTGACGGTCTGGGACCTGGTGGAGTTCGCCCGGCGACGAGGCATCCTCTGCCAGGGCCGGGGCTCGGCGGCCAACTCGGCCGTGTGTTATTGTCTTGGCATCACCAGTGTCGATCCCGAGCGGATGGACGTGCTCTTCGAGCGGTTCGTCAGTCGCGAGCGGAACGAGGCCCCCGACATCGACGTCGATTTCGAGCACGAGCGCCGCGAGGAGGTGCTGCAATATCTTTACGCCAAGTACGGGCGCGATCGGGCCGGGATGACGGCCGAGGTGATTACCTACCGCCCTCGGTCGGCGGTGCGCGACGTGGGCCGGGCGCTGGGTCTGCCGCCGGCGCAGATCGACCGGCTGGCCAAGCGGATCGACCATTTTCATGGAGAACTCGACCTGAGAGGCCAGTGCCCGTCCGACGAAGCACCCGACTTCCCTAAGCGGTGCCGCGAGGCCGGCATCGACCCCCAGAGCACCCGGGGCCGGCAGCTCGTCGAACTCGTGGGGCAACTGGTCGGCTTCCCGCGGCACCTCTCCCAGCACACCGGCGGCATGGTCATTACCCGCCGCCCGCTCTGCGAGTTGGTGCCGATCGAGAACGCCGCCATGCCCGACCGCACCGTCATCCAGTGGAACAAAGACGACCTGGACGAACTGGGGATCCTCAAGGTGGACTGCCTGGCCCTGGGCATGCTGACGGCGATCCGCAAGTGTTTTGCGTTGGTGCAATCATGTAGCCGGCACACGGAGCTGACCCTGGCCAACATCCCCCCGGACGACCCGGACGTTTACGCGATGATCCGCCGGGCCGACACGATGGGGGTCTTCCAGATCGAGAGCCGGGCGCAGATGAGCATGTTGCCCCGGCTGCGGCCCCGGTGCTTCTACGACCTGGTGATCGAGGTGGCGATTGTGCGTCCCGGGCCGATCCAGGGCAACATGGTGCACCCGTATCTCCGCCGCCGTAACGGCGAAGAGCCGGTGGTTTATCCCAACGAGGCAGTCCGCCGCGTACTGGAGAAGACGCTCGGCGTGCCGCTGTTCCAGGAGCAGGCGATGCGGCTGGCGGTGGAGGCGGCGGGCTTCACCCCCGGCGAGGCCGACCAGCTCCGCCGCGCGATGGGCGCCTGGCGGCGGCCGGGGGTGATCGACCAGTTCCGCCGGCGGCTGCTCGACGGCATGCAAAAGCGCGGGTTTACCCCCGAGTATGCCGAGGCGGTCTTCCGCCAGATCCGCGGTTTCGGCGAGTACGGGTTTCCCGAGTCGCACGCCGCCAGCTTCGCCCTGCTGGTCTACGTCTCGGCCTGGCTGAAGTATCACTATCCGGCGGCTTTTGCAGCCGCGCTGTTGAACAGCCAGCCGATGGGTTTTTACGCGCCGCCGCAGTTGGTTCGCAACGCCCGGGAGCACGGCGTCGAGGTCCTGCCGGTGGACGTGAACAGGAGCGAGTGGGACTGCACGTTAGAGAAGGCGGAAGGAGAAAGGATGAAGGGTGAAGGAAAGGAAGATTGTAAATTGCAAATTGAGAATTGCAAATTGCAAATTGAAAAATCAAACCGTTTTCACTCTTCCGCCTTCATCCTTCATCCTTCATCCTTCATCCTTCGTCTCGGCTTTCGCCTGTTCCGCGGGATGGCCCGCGGCGATGCCCGGCGGATCGTCGAGGCCCGAGGCCGTGGGGAGTTTCGCTCGATGGGGGATTTCGCCCGGCGGACAGGGCTGGGGCGGCCGGCGATCCTTCGGCTGGCCAAGGCGGGGGCCCTGGGTTCGCTGGCGGCGGACCGTCGCCGCTCGCTTTGGGAGGCCCTCGATCAGGACCCGCACGAGCTGCCGCTTTTCGACGGCTCTCCGGCCACGTCCCAGACGACCGCCCCGCTGCCCGCGATGTCGCCGGCCGAGGAGGTGTTGGCCGACTATCGCGCGGCCGGGCTGTCGCTCCGGGGCCATCCGCTGGAGTTCTTCCGCGGCGAATTGGACCGGCTGGGCGTGGTGCCGGCTGTTGGATTGGGCCGCTGGGGGAAAAAGGGGACAGGTACAATTTGTGCGCCGACCATGTGTACATGGTGCCCCGGCAAATTGTACCTGTCCCCTTTTTCCCCGGTGCAGGTCGCCGGGTTGGTGCTGGTCCGGCAGCGGCCCTCGACGGCCAAGGGGATCACGTTCATCACGCTGGAAGACGAGACGGGCACGGTCAACCTGATCGTCCGCCTGGGCGTCTGGCGGCGGTATCGCGCGGCCGCCCTGGGGGCCGTCGTGCTCTTGGCCGAGGGGCGCCTCCAGCGCCGACACGGGACCATCCACCTGGTCGTCACCCGCCTGGAGGACCTTTCGACCTGGTTGGGCGGCCTCGCCTCGCAATCGCGGGACTTCTGCTGAGGCCGGAAAAAGGGGACAGTCCCCATTTGCCGGAACGGCCCGGAGGGTGCTTCGCACAAATGGGGACTGTCCCCTTTTTCCTCTTGACAACCTCCCGGGGCTCCTTGACAATCTCTGAATCGGCGTTTCCTTTCCGTCCTTCCCCTTTAGCAAGGCCGTTCCATGACCACGTGTGCGGCGGACGAAGAAGCCGACGATTTCGACGATTTCGACGACGATGATTTCGACGACGACTTCGACGACGATTTCGACGAGGACTTCGACGACGACTTCGACGACGACCTCGGCGATCTCGATGACGATGAAGACGAGGACAAAGACGAGGCGGGCGACAAGGACGTGCCGCTGGTGGACGAGGACGAGTAACGAAAGCCCCCGGACTCCGCTGGAAAGCCCCCGGACTGCGTCCGGGGGGTATTAGCCATGCACGCTCTGGCCGCACAAATCGAAGAGGCCGTTGCGGCCGTCCGCACCCGCTGGACAGGATCCCCGCGGGTCGGAATCATCCTCGGCACGGGACTGGGCACCGTGGCCGCCGAGATCGTCGCCGAAGCGACTATCGACTACGGCTCGATCCCGCACTTCCCGCGCTCGACCACTCCGGGCCATACGGGCCAACTAGTCTGCGGCACGCTCGGCGGCGCGGCCGTCGTGGCGATGGAGGGCCGCTTCCACGCCTACGAGGGCTACTCCCATCGCCAGATCACCTTTCCGGTGCGGGTCATGCGGGCCCTGGGGGCCCGGACCCTCATCGTTTCTAACGCCTGCGGCGGGATGAACCCCCGGTACGCCAGGGGCGACATCGTCGTTATCGAGGACCACATCAACCTGATGAACGGCAACCCGCTGATCGGGGTGAACGACGATGCCTTGGGCCCCCGCTTCCCCGACATGTCCGCCCCCTACGACCCGGAGCTGATCGACCGGGCCCTTCGCATCGCCCGGCGGGAGGATTTCGTGGCCCACAAGGGGGTCTATGTGGCCGTGACCGGGCCGAACTTGGAGACCCGAGCGGAATACCGCTTTTTGAGCCGTATCGGTGCCGATGTGGTGGGGATGTCGACCGTGCCGGAGGTTATCGTGGCGGTCCACGCCGGGATGCGGGTGCTGGGGCTGTCGATCGTGACCGACCTGTGCCTGCCCGACGCCCTCCGGCCCGCCGCCATCGAGGAAATCCTGACGGTTGCCGCCGGTGCCGAGCCGAAGCTGAGGAAGATCGTGCTCGGGGTGGTGGCGACCCTCTAGCGGGCAGGGATTGGAGATTGGGGATTGGGGCAAAGGGGCCAGCATTAGCGCGGCGAGATATTCCCTCACTAGGTAGTTTCTGTTGCGGAAGGTGGCGGAATTGTAGGCTTTCCGCAACAGAAACTAGGTAGCGTGGTTTCGCCCTCCTTGTCTTCGATCCGTGTTCGATCAGGTCCGGGCACCGCGGACGGTTCGCTCGACCGACGTCATGCGGTCTTCTCCGGGTGGAACACCCATCTTGCCTGTTGGACGCTCACAGGGGCGGCAGGATACATCATCCGGGCAATCAGGGCCAACTCAAACCACGGCACGGGAGAATAGGGCTCTTTCCAATGGGGGGCAATGGGGGGCTAAATTCCAGCCGGGGGCACCAGAATCGGCATTGACGCCTAGTCCACAAAAGAATATCACAGTTGCCAGACGGCCCTGGACATGCCGTCGTTAGAGGTGGACCCTGCGCCTAGAACCCAACCAAGGAGGGGCGTGATGTCAAACCAAGCCCTGCAGAGCGATCCGCAGATATTGCTGACGGCAGTGCGAGAACTCGACCGGCTTGCTCGCCGGTTCCGTCGAAAGCTCCGCGACGTTGCGGTAGAATTGTCGCGAGAGGCAGGACACCTCGCACCAATCGGGCCGGAGACCGTTCTCCAAGCGGTGCCGCGCGCGTGCCAGGAGTTGCTCTCGAAACTCAACCCTGGTTTCGGCGAGGAAAGAGGTTCGGATGGCCGCAAGAAAGGAAAATCATAGGCCGCATTTCTACCCGAAGGCATGCGCTGCGTGCTAGTGTGCCACTGCTTCGCAGAAGCAGTGTCCTCCGCACGCTCGACACTGCCTGTTCCAAGCAGCGGCGGACGGCAGGGGGATGTCACGAGCCCGCCTGAAAAACCAATGGGATCGTCCGATCAACTTTGATGGCGACGTCCTCTTTTCCGGCCCAATCGCCCGCGCTGGACCAGGGCCAGTCCTCCGCACGGCTAACCAGGCCCCGGCGGACGGGGTTGTTGTGGATGTACTCCACAATCTGGTGTGCGATTGCAGGATCGCAGACGTTGCGATCTTGCCCGGGACCCGGCTGCCAGAAGTGGCGACAGGTACGCGTACGATTCCTTGCCGTCAGCCGTTCCAGGAACGCGGGACTGTGGACTCGTAACCAGCCGATGGCCTGCTGGCCCACGGGACGCTTGATGTCGGCCAGCAGCGACCGCACTCGATAGACGGGAAGGCGGGGCCAGACGAGCAGGTGTACGTGCTCCGGCATGATAACCCAGGCCCAAAGGTCGAAATGGTGTTTCCGCCGGGCCTCTTGGAGTGCTTCAATGAACCAGATTCGGCTTCGGTCCTTGCTCAAGAGCGGCATCCGCTGGTAGCACGAGAAGGTGAGGAAGTGGGCGTGGCCCGGCTCGTCGTAGTGCCGGACTGCCTTGCGGTGCCGATGGTGGTCGTTGGGGGGATCCATTCGGGTACTGTCAAACGCGTTATGGAAACGCGGTCGGTCTCCCCGGCCGTTGGGTTATCAGGCTCGCGCGGGGGATCCTCCCAAGGTTGGGCACCACTATGTTTCGAGCCCCAAGGTTGCCATCTCCGTATCGATGCGCCGGTAGAATATCGGGAGACCGTACCGGCCCCTCACGACTTGCAGGTAAGCGACTTCCTCGGCTGACGGCAGCCCCTCGGACAGGACCCACCACTTCTTCGCCCGGCAGTCCGTGGGCCAGTGCGAATACTCCAACAGTTGTCCGACTGCCTCACGCAACGCCGCGCGTACATGGGGAGCCACCTTGATCTCGCAGAACAGAACCCCGTCGTGCGTTTCGACCGCCATATCGACGCGACCACCCCCGGCGACTTTCCGCTCGGGTTCCACTGGGCATCCGGGGAACTCCCGCTTGAGGATCGTGACGAGCAACTGCTGCAACAGGTTGTGGCGCAGGTCAACTTCGATCTCGCCAGCCAGCCGGGACATTATGGTGCGTGTTGCCTTGCTGACCTGCCGGTGCGGCAGACCGCCAGAAAGAGCCTTGCCCGCCGCCTTGGGCTCCGATTCGACGTATTCGTACAGGTCGTACAGACGGTCGAAGTCCCGAAGTATCTGATGCACGTCCACTTTCGCCTCGGGAACCATCGTCCCGAGAAAGACGAACGCCTCCGCGTCTATGGAATCCTGAAGAATCTCTCCGGGTGAGCGATCCGGACTCCGCGTCATCTCGTTCCAGTGCCACATCCGGAAGCCACGCAGCAATCCCGCGTTCGCCTGCACCCATTCGTTGAAGCGGCGCACCTTGGGACGGAGGCGGTTGGGATCGGGAAGGTTCCGGCCCTTCTCAAAGGAGAACGCGACGCCGTGCCGCCAGCAACGCTGCGTGCCTCGCATTTCCACGCCGATGTTGAACTGCAACTCCGTGCGCCCGCCGTCGTGAAATGCGTACCCCCCCTCCGCCCTCAGGAATATGGTGCCCTTGTGGAATATCGACTTGGTTCTCGGACCCGGCTTCCCTTGCAACTTAGCCACCCCGGCGCGGTGTTGCTGCAAGGCACCGACTCGGTACGCAGGAGCCGCCTTGTTGATCTGCTCGGCCAGGATGGTAACATCCATTTTCTGTACTCCGAGCGTTTGGGCTGCTCTATTTCGCTCCTATTGTACCATGTGCCACTGCTTCGCAGAAGCAGTGCTCTCCGGGGGGCCGACACTGCTTGTTCCAAGCAGTGGCACACGAATGGCTTTTCTCACACGTTCCCCAGCACTCCCGCGGCGTCGTCGCATAGCCGCCGGGCCTCGGCCGCCGTCGGGGCCTCGGCAATCGCGCGGACGATCGGCTCCGTGTTGCTGGCGCGGACCAGGAGCCAGCGGCCGGGCCAATCCAACCGCAGCCCGTCCAGCCGATCGTAGGCCGCGCCGGCGAAGTGCCGCTGGAGCGCATCCAGCGCCCCGGAAACCTTTTCCCGCGCGAGCGAAATCTTCGTCTTGACGATCTCGTAACGCGGCAACTCATCAGCCAGCCGCCCGATCGGCAACTCACGCTCGGCCATCGCGTCCAGCAAGAGGGCCATGCCCACGAAGCTGTCGCGCACGAGGCCGACGCGGGGATCGATCGGGCCGCCGTTGCCCTCGCCGCCGAAGAGGGCCCCGTGGGCCAACATCGCGTCGACCACGTTGGCCTCGCCCACCGCCGAGCGGAAGAACGGCGCCCCGTGCCGCCCGGCCAGGTCCTCCGACATGCGGCTGCTGGAGCAGTTGGTGACGATTGCGCGTGCAGAAGGGGACAGTCCCATTTTCGTCGGACGAAAATCGGGACAGTCCCCGGTGGCGTGCCGCAGGACGTGCTCGACGCACAGGGCGACCGTGTATTCCTCGCCGAGATAGCGGCCGGAGGCGTCGATCACCGCCAGCCGGTCGGCGTCGGGGTCCTGGCAGAAGCCGACATCGGCCCCAACTTGCGTCACGGCGGCCAGCACGCCTGCGAGATTCTCGGCCGTCGGCTCGGGCGTGTGGGCGAACTGGCCGTCGGGCGGCTCGCCCAGGATCGTCAGGCGGCAGTGGAGCGACTCCAGCAGGCGGCGGCCCAGCAGGCTGCCGGCCCCATGGTTGGCGTCCAGGAGTACGCGGAACTGCCGGCGGCGGATCCGCTGGACATCCACCGTGGCCAGGACGGCTTCGAGATGATCGGCCAGCGTGTCGGGTACTTGGCGGGGCTGGCCCGGCCGTCTCGCCTCAAAGGGGACAGTCTCATTTTCGCTGACACGAAAATTGGGACAGTCCCCCGGCCGGGTGCGAGGCGGCTGCTCGGGCCCCTTGCGGCGATAGACCGCTAAGACCTTCTCGCCCATCGCGGCGGGAATGACGCGGCCCTCGGCTGAGAAGAGTTTTAACCCATTGTATGGCAACGGGTTGTGGCTGGCGGTGATCTGGATGCCCCCGGCGGCCGCCAAGCGGCGGACCAGCACGCCCAGCGTGGGCGTGGCCACGATGCCGGCATCGAGCGTGTCGCGGCCCACGGCCGCCAGGCCGCGATGAATCGCCTCGGCCAGCATGCGACCGGAGGGGCGACTATCGCGTCCGATAACCAGGGGGCCGGGTGGTGCCGTGGCCGCCATGGCGGCGGCATAGCCGGCGGCCACCTCCGGCGTCAGGGCTTCGCCCACCACGCCCCGCAATCCCGACACACTGATAATCAATTCAGACATGGCAGGATTATCATCCCTCGGCGGGGCGTTTGGGAAGGGGACGTTCTGGGGCTGGACTCTCGACGGTAGAATAGCCTAGCTGAAAATGGAGCCTCCTTTGGAAAGACGCCGATGATCGATACTCAGGCTGCCGTGGATCTGGTGGCGCGGGCCGCGGCCGAGGGGAAGCTGTCGCCCGGCGCGGCGGCCAACATTCGGACCTGGCTGACGGAGCCGTACCTGGCGGAATATGCCCCCCAGGTCGCCGCGCACCTGGCCGCCCGCCGCTGGAAACAATTGGACGACGTGTTCTGGACCACCATTCCCTTCGGCACGGGGGGACGGCGCGGGACGCTCTACCCGATCGGCACCAACGCCATCAACGACCGCACGATCGGCGAGAGCGCCCAGGGGCTGGCCGACTATGTCAAGGAGGCGACAAGTGAGAAAGGTGAGAACGGTAGCCGCGGCGACCACGCGGGGCGTGGTGCCCGATCCGCGCGAGAAGGGCTATCCTGCGCGATTGCCTACGATACGCGGCATCGCTCGCGGGAGTTCGCCGAGCTTTCGGCGGGGATCATGGCGGCGGCCGGCTTCCAGGTCTATTTTCTCAACGGCTACCGCAGCACGCCGGAGATTTCCTTCACGGTGCGCTACAAGCACTGCGACTGCGGGATCATGATCACGGCCAGCCACAATCCGCCGTCGGACAACGCGGTGAAGATCTACTGGTCCAGCGGCGGCCAACTCCTGCCGCCGCACGACCAACGGTGCATCGAACACGTTTACCAGGTGCGGGGGATCCAACGGATGCCGTGGTCCGAGGGGATCGCTTCCGGCAAGATCGTCTATTGCGAAGAGGAGGTGGACCCAGCCTTCATTCGGGCGGTCGTGGCGCAGAGCACGCCCGGCCCGCGGCAACTGCGGATCATCTACTCGCCCTTGCACGGGGTGGGCCAGTCGGCGGTCTCGCCGGTGCTGGCGGCGGCGGGGTTTCAGGACGTCGAGGTATTCGGGCCGCACGCCGCGCCGGACCCCGACTTCACGAACGTCCCGCAGCACATCGCCAACCCCGAGAACCCGGCCGTTTTCGACGCGATCATCCAGCGCGGCCGCCAGATCGAGGCCGACCTGATCCTGGCCACCGATCCGGACTGCGACCGGCTGGGCGTGGCCGCTCCCTTGGAGGCCCGACCCGGCGCGGCCTGGGCCACGCTCACCGGCAACCAGGTCGGCGCGCTCTTGACCGATTCG
>JBEKCP010000121.1:0-11332 GCA_050014815.1 Thermoguttaceae bacterium
GCTCCCCGGGACGACGACCCGCATCATCACCATGCTCGCGGCGAGCGTTTGCGACGCCAGGCACGAGGGCAGCACGTCGCGGTGGAAGATCTCGCCCGACGCCCTGGCCGAGGCGGCCCAATTGGCCGAGATCAGCGGGCAGCGGGTGATGACGATATGGCACTCCCACGGCTTCTGCGACAAGCCGTGCGACAAGCGAGATCGGTGCCCGCTGGCCGGCCCCGGCTTCTTCTCCATCGACGATTACGACGTGGCCGAGCGGCTCCTGCCCTCGAAGGCCACGATCATGCCCATCTGTGGCAAGGATCCGGCCCAGCCCGATCCGATGCTCGTGATCCATGGTTGGGAAGACGGCATGCAGCCGCTTCCCTGGATGTACTATGAGGACTAAGACCCCGAGGAGATCCACCATGCCGGAAGAACCTGGAAACGCCTTCGACGCGCTGGCCGCACTGAGCCCGCGCCAACAGCGAAAAGTCATGATGATCCTGGAGCGGGTCCATCACGGGCAGGAAGTCCAGGCGATCGCCGAAGTCGTCAAGAATCTCGACGACGCCGCGGACTCGGCCCAGCGGCTGGAGAAGGTCCTCACCGAGTTGTTGGAGTCCCAGCCCGTGCTCTGCGTGCCGGAGAAGGTGATCGTCAAGGGCGATCGCCCGCCCAAGGCGATTGTCCGCATGCCCAACGGCCCTAGGGTTTCACTGCCGATCCATCCGGCGGTCGATCTCGAAGCGCTCCGCAGCCTCCGCAAATGGGAATGCGTGCTGGTGTCGCAAAAAGAGATGCTGGTGGTGGGCGTGTGGGCCGACGACGACTATCTCTGGGCACAGGCCCAGGGAGAGGTCGTCGAGTTCCGCTCGTACTACCAGGGCCGGAAGGACATGGCCTGGGTCGCCCCCCAGGGACGCAACGAGGAGATCATCAGCCTGGATCGGACGCTGTGCGAGCAGACGCTGCCGCCGGGCACGTCGCTGGTGCTGCACCGCAACGCGCCGAACTGGGCCATCGCCGTGCTGTCGAAGGAAAAGGCCCAGTCCAAGTACGAGGTGCCCATCGACTCGATCGACACCACCCTGGACGACCTCGCCGGCGTGGAGCCGGTCGCCGAACGACTCCTCGAGAAGATACTCATCCGCGCGGTCTTCCCCGACCTGCGAGACGAGTTCGCCCTGGACCCGTTGCGGGGTTTGATCCTCTACAGCGAGAAGCCGGGGCAGGGCAAGACCGCCCTGGTGCGGGCGCTGGCCCGCGAAGTCGATGACCTGGGAAAGACCGCGGGCTTCGACTTCTGCTTGTGGGCGATCCAGCCCAACGAGCTGAAGTCGAAGTGGCACGGGCAGGACGCCAACAACGTTCGGGACCTGGCCGCCGCCATCCGCGCCCGCAGCGCCGCCCAGGACCCCGCCCGCCGCCTGGTGCTCTGGATCTACTTCGATGAAGTCGATTCGCTGGGGTCTCGCATGGGCGGCGACGAGCAGGTCCTGTCGTCGGCCCAGAACGACGTCGTGCAGGCCCTCCTGCCCGTGCTGGACGGGCTCGTCAGCGACCCCGCCCAGCGGAGCGGAAAAGTAGTGATCGTGTTCTGGGGGCTGACGAACCGCCTGGCCATGCTGGATCCCGCCCTGCGGCGGCCCGGCCGCTTCGGAGACCTTGTCCTCGGAATGCCCGACTACTCCCGCGACGATGCGGAATCGATCCTGTACAAGTACGCCCGCCGCCAGTCGGTCCCGTTCTGTCTCAACGACCGGGTGGTTGCGCCGGCGGGCGAGGAGGACGTCCGCCGGCATATCCTCCAACCGGCCTTGGCGCGGACCTTCGATGCTCCCGTCATGTACTACACCACGGAAGGGCAAGAGCGGCGCCGGGTCGAGGTCGGCGCCGGCAGGATTTTCTCCGGTGCGTCGCTGCGCAACGCGATCAACACGGCCAAGGAGCGGGCAGCGGTCCGCAAGCTCCGCCGCCGAGGCATCCCCGCCGTCTCCTGCGAAGACCTCACCGACGCCCTGATCGAAGAGGGTTGCAGCGCCGCCAAGCAACTGGTCGCCGACCGCGCCATGCTCCGCAGGGTCCTCGAAATCAAAGGGCCGATCCTCGATGCCGGCGTGCTCTCGATCGAGGAGCTTCAGGAACACCGTTACCTCCGCTTGCACGCGAGTTGAACCCCCGGAGGAAAAAGGGGACAGTCCCCATTTGCCGGAACGGCCCGGAGGGTGCTTCGCACAAATGGGGACTGTCCCCTTTTTCCGGAGCCTTTTTCGTGAAAGGAAGACGATGGCCATTCCCAAGTTTGTGGGCGACGACTGCGAACTCTCCACGACCGGCCGCGGCGCCGATGGCCGCCCGTTGGACGGCCTGGAGGTAGCCTACGCCATACTCGATCGCATCGACGAGGCCCTGATCCCGCACGGCCTGAAGGCCTGGGCAGGCGATCGCGCCTATCGCGACGACCCTTGGCAGAAGAACTGCCGCCGGGATTCCGGGCGTCGGCAAGCCTGGAGCGGCGGCCGCAACGCGCTGGCCTACGTCAACCGGTTCGATTCCAACAGGCACTGGCTCCCCAACGGCGGAGCCGCGTACTGCGATTGCGAAAAACTCGAACTTTGCACCGCCGAGACGATGTATCCGAGTCGCTACGCCGCGCAGCACATCGGCAATCTCGTGCTCGCCGAGCAGGCCCGGCAAGCGGCCGAAGAGGACGCCCCCGCCGGCACCCAACTCCATCTCACGGCGGAAAACGTCGATCCGCAAGACCCCGCCGTGTCGTGGGGCACCCATTTCAACACCAGCATATCCCGGCCGCTCTGGGAGAACCTGCACCTGGAAATCCGCCAGCCGAACGTCTTCTCGTTCGTGGTCTCCGCCCTGGCGGCGGCTACCGTGATGTTCGGGTCGGGCTACCTGCTGCCGCTACGCAGCGGCGAAGTCATCTTCAGCGCCAGTGCCCGGGCGCCTCAACTTACGAAGCTCGACTCGCTGTCCACCATCGTTGCCTTTCAGCGCGGGATTCTGAATTCGCGCCGCGAGGGCTTTTCAAGCGAGGAACGCCAGCACCTCATCAATTTCGATTTCAGCCCCTTGAGCGCCCGTCTCCGCTGCGGCCTCGTGCAGACGATCTTCGCGGCGGCAGAAGAGGGATACTGCGGGCTGAACCTTTTCGACCCGGTCAAGGCCCTGCGGACCTGGAGCTTCTCTCTGGACATGCGGAGCGGCCGCCTGGGAGAGACGGCCTTGCTCGCCGACGGCGCCCGGATGACCCTGCCCCAGTACGTCCGCGCCGTCTCGACGGCGCTCCTGGAGATGGTGGAGGGCGGACTGATCGGCGAAGACGTGGCTCCCGAGGCCCGCGAGCTGCTGCCCACCATCATCGAGCTGACGCACCAGCTCGAGGCGGGGGCGCTGCTGCGCTGCGCCCGGCACCTGGATTGGTGCGTGAAGGCGCTATTCCTGTTGAACCTGTGCGTCGAGCGGGGCGCCGCCTTCGGCGACGCCACGACGCGGCTGGCCAGTTTCGACTACACCAACACGAATCCCGAGCGAGGTTGGTTCTGGAAGCTCTGGGAGGCCGGCGAGATCGACCCCCTGGTCAGCCGCGACGAGGTCGATCGTGCGCTGGCCGCGCCGCCGCCGGAGAGCAGGGCCTGGGGCCGGGCCATGCTGCTCCGGCGGCACTACGACCGCATCGCCGCCGTCAATTGGGACCACGTCGATCTTTCCCGCGACGGCACCGGGTCCCGCTGGAGTCCGCGGCTGAAGATCGGTTTGCCCGACCTACAGTCGCTGAACCAGGAGGAACTGGAGCCCATCCTCGACCAGGCCGGCGATATCGACGACTTGGAACGATTGCTCCGCCGCCGGACCCTCGCGGCCGAGAGCGACCCCGTGATGGAACTCAACACGCAACTGGTCCTGCCCGACGAAGCGTGATCGTAGACACCGTGTGATAACTGCTTCCCTCTCCCTTTGGGAGAGGGGCAGGGGGTGAGGGCAATAGGGAAGACGCGAATCGTTCTCCGCCAACCGCCCTCACCCTAGCCCTCTCCCGGAGGGAGAGGGGACGCTGAATCGGCTGTTTGTAAATGTCCAGTGATTGCAAAGAACCCTATCCCAACCCCAACCAACGGGAGCAATGACATGAGCCAGGAACAAGTCTACGAGCGGACGTATGGAACCACCCTGCAACAACCGGTGGAAGGGCCGCTCGTGCCGGCGGCCAACGAGGGCCTGCTCCGCCAGGTCCGCGCCCTGGGCAGCGTCGCCAAAGAGGCCGGCGAGCACTGCCTGAAAGGCCAACGGGCCCACGAAGAAATGAGGACCCGCAAAAACACCCACGGACAATGATCGGCCGGCCATGAAATACCCCCTTCTCTTCGGTACCGACATGGAGCTGCACACCGTGGTCCGCGGCGCGGGCGACGAGGAGCATGTCTCCCGGGGCCTGGAGCACCTGTTGCGGGTGCTGTGGAACCTGCTGCCGAGTCTGCCCGGCCCGTCGGGCATCTTTACGCCCTACGGGCGATTCTACGTGGACCTGCACTATCATTTCGAGGTCGCACTGTGCGAGTGCCATTGTCCCTATCTCCTGGCCGAGCTGCTCGAACGGGTGCAGTCCCTCCTCCGCAAGGCCACGGCGGATCTCCGCCGCGAGAGCCGCATCGAGGTCTCGCTGGGCAACAACAACCACGACGGCCTGCTGACTCCCGATAAGACTGATACGTGGGGTTCCCATGAGAATTATCTCGTGGAGCGGAACCCCCGCGAATTCCCTACGGACCTCGTGCTGCCGCTGCTGGTGACGAGGGTCTTCCAGGGCAGCGGGGCCGTCGAATTCCCCTCCGGAAACTTCGTTGCCAGCTCGCGCGCCCTCTCGATGAACCAGGCCACCGGCGGCAGCACCCACCTGCAAGGGAGCCGCGCCATCCATTCCACGGCCCGCGACGAGCATCACATGGGGCCCGCGCCGGACCAGTTCCGCTACCATTCGATCCTGGCGGACGGTCACAGGTCGATGTTCAACACGGCGCTTTTGTTCGGGACCACCGCCTTGGCCTTGAAGGCCATATTCCACGACCGCCGTTTGTCGCGGTCCCTGCCGCGGCTCGGCGGGCGAGGCAGCGACTGGGTCGAGATCCTCCGGTCGCTCAACCGGCTGGCGGCGCCGGGCCAGCCGCCCCGCGTTGACCCGCTCGTGATCGCCGTGCAGCAGGCATTCCTGGAGGCCGGGCGCCGCTTTGCCTACCGGCTCAGCCCCGCTCCGCCGTGGGTGCCGCGAGTGTTGCGGGATTGGTCCGACACGCTGGACGCCATGCGGCGCGACGACCGCGCGTGGCTGGCGGCCCGGCTCGATCCCTTTATCAAGTATGAGTTCTTCTCCTCGGTGCTCCATCATCGCGGCAAGACCTGGAGCGACGTGCCCGGCAACGCCGAGCTCTGCACGGAGCTGGAGCTGCTGAATTACTCCTACCACGAGTTGACCGATCCGCAGTCGTATTTCGACCGGTTGGAGCAGGCCGGGGCCCTCCGTCACCGCGTGGCCGAGCCGCTCGCGCCGGGCGCCGAGCCGGAGCCTTACGTCCCGCAAACCGAAACCCGTGCCAAGGCCCGCGCCCAGTTCATCATTGCAAACTCCCACAACCGCGGGCTGGTGATGGACTGGGGCGAGGTACACGAGCCGCCCGCCGGACGCCGCCGAACCCTCTGGGACCCCTTCGCGCCGGCCTACGGTGATTGGGAGGACGCCGCCGATGCCCCCGACGAAGTCCGGCTTCTTTTCGAGCGCATGCGGGCAAGCCGCCCACTGGGGCACATGTTCTGATTGACTGGACTCTTGCAAACAAGTCCCCTCTCCCTCCGGAAGAGGGCAGGGTGAGGGCTGCTTGGTCCCCTCGCCCTCCGGGAGAGGGGTACGGGGTGAGGGCGAGTGGCGAGAATGCGGCCGGCTTCGGCAACGCGGCCCACAGCCCCCTCACCCCCTGCCCCGGATGCCAAAAACTCGTATGTTGCGGACTGGATTTCATGTGCCGTTTCTGTTCCTCGGACTCGGAGCACTGGGACTGCCAGCGACGGACGGGCGTTTACGCCCGTTTCCGGCGCAGCCGGTCTCAGGCCCGGCGTTTACGCCGGGTTCGGCGGATCGCGCACCAGTACCTCTCCCCCAAGGATGGTCAACCGCGTTTACGCGGTTCCCGGCGCGTTGCCGCCCAGGCAGGAGCCGCGTGAACGCGGCTGACAGAGTAATCGCAACAAGAGAAGCACGGTCTGTGAGCTTCCCCAACCCGGCATAAATGCGGGGCCGATTACCACCTGCGGCGGGAAGGGCCGTGAACGGCCCTTGAAAGTCGGCGGGAACAAGAACGACATCTGGTATGCTCTGACTTCTTCGTTCAGCTCCCTGCCCCGTTCCACTAAATCTTCAAGATCAATTCGTTAAGAAACCGAGACAACGCCCACAGAGCATAATATGCGAAATAGGCAACCAATCCCCATTTCACGATGTTGAAAATGGTGAGCCTCAGAAACGGGTAGTTGCTCCGTCCTTGTTTAGCGCCCTCTGCCGCCCAATCTTCAATCCGTTCCAAGAGTGGGCGTGTGGCGGGAGGCGAAGGTGGGGCAGAAGGTGGGGCAACCGCTTCGTTTGGCGGAAGAAACTCTTTCAGAATCGCCGACTTTTCTTCTGCCGACAACTCATTGATGGTACTTATGACCACACGCACTTGATAATAAGTAGCACCTTCTTTTCTCAACTCGTCAATCATTTCCTGAATTTCAGGGGTCATTATTTTGTCCTCGTAAATCCGAAGGCGGGAAATTGTTCTTTGTACGGTCCCGCCCCGCCCAGGTCGATGTGATCCGAATCAACCCATCTGACGGGAATCCTAAATGCCAGTTTCTTTAGCTTTTTCTTAGCATCATCCGGCGACATTGAGGGCGCATCGGCTGGTGCTTTTTTCCCACCTCGAATCGCCGGTGGATTAGCCGCATTGTTAAGAGACTTCATTTCCTCCTGGTCAACAACCCTGCCGTTTTCATTTAGAACAGCATCAACCATCATCACCAAGAATCCCGCTTGCTGCTGCGTGTCGTATGGGATAAGAATGGCATGGTTGCCGCTCCATTTCGCACCAAAATTGCTGCCGTTGAAAACGACTGTGCCATCGGATCTACCTTCAAGAGTGAGCGTCGTTCCTTGCCATTGGCCAATCCAATTTCCATTAAGACCGCTTCCTCCGCATCCCGCGAGGGAAATTAAGACAAGCAGTGCCAGGGCGATAATTGTCTTCATGTTACGACCTTTCAGTAAGCGGCCGGGATCGCGTCGAAGGCCCCAATACCGCTTGCGGCAAGCGGTCATTATACCACTTGCAGGAGGGTGTCAATAAGAGAAGAGACCACCCCGAAGGGGCAGCGGTTCGCCCAGCCCTGGGCATCGCCCAGGGGTTGGAGGCCGGCGCGGTTGATTGCGGCCCAACGGGCCAACTCTTCGCCTGGTGAACCGTTGGGCCGACACGGAAAACCGCGGCGCCTCGTTCCCCTGGGCGATGCCCAGGGCTGAGGGAACGGCTGGGCCTTCGGCCCGAACTTTCACTGCTTTTCTGCAGCAGCCGCGGCGATCTCGGCGGCGGCCGAGTAGATCCGACCCGCCAGCTCGCGGACCTCGCCGCCCTGGACCTTCGTCTTGCTGTCCGTGCCGTAGAGTCTCTCTAATTCGTCCAGCAGCGCGTCGCACCGCCGGGCCAACTCGCCCCGCGGCTGATCGCCGGGGAGAATCTCCTGGTGCCCTCCCGGCCGGAAGGCGCCGATGACCGCGCCCCGGACTGCGTGGGGCTCTGGCAAGTTGCGATTGGCAAACGTGCCCGTGAACGTGCCCGTGTACGCCGTGTCGTCGCGTTTCAGGCGAACAATATATTTGCCCTCCCCGCCTCGAACCCAGCGATCGTCGTTGACGCTGATGGTGAACTCGAAGACCTCTTCATCCTTGCCGGAAACGACCTTTCCCGTGCCCGTGTGCCGGCCGCTGTTGAAAAGCGGCGCGGTCGGCCGCAGGACCACGATCCCGCCCCCGTCGAAATAGAAGGGGATCGACAGTTCGCGGAATGTGCCGTCGGCGGCGGCAATCGCTTTGTCCAGGTAGATTTCCGCGGCATCGTACTTTCTGGTCGGGCGAGGGTAGACGCGGTCGAGGTTCTCGCGGAGGTCGAGCATCGCCTCGAACTCCTGCGTCCCTTCCCGGAGCATCTCGAACTGCACCGTGGGCACGGCGCCGCGGGGCCCCGGATAGAGGATCGCCCGCGGCGTCCCACCCACCATGTTGCCGAACACGACGTAGCTGTTCAACGCATTGCGCTGCATGCCCTCGGCGGTCGTATAGGTCCAATAATCCAGTCCTTTCCAGCAGTAGCCTTCATAGTTGTAGGGCGGCAGCGACGTGGCGGCGGCCAATCCGCGGTAGGTCAACGGCGGGCGGTGAACGTGATCGCGGGAATTGCACAACAGCGGGGCCCCCGGCACCTTCGGACGATTGGTGGGGACGCGGCGGGCGGCCTCGAAGACCCCCACCACCATGCCGTTGGGCTGGGTCCGCGCCAGCGTGCTCGTTCCCCATTTCGGGCAGCCGCAGCCGTGCGTGAGCGAACGCCACCGGGCATTGGGCGCGATCTTCTTGAAGAAAGCGACCTGCGCGGCACTGGGCCAACTATCGCCCGACGTGCCGAGAATGATCGCATCCTCTTTCCACCCGCGCCGCTTGACAAGGTCTCGCAAGCCGTCCATCGCCGGCTTCCAAACCTCCTCGGCGCCGGGATCGCCGTACATGGGCAGTTCCAGCGGGGCCAGCGACCCGTCCGCCTTCAGCTCGTGGACCAGCACACTCTTGGCCTGCCGCTCCTCGGCGCCTCCGTCGCGTCCGTACCCCTTGGAGTACATGCCGTAGGTCCATACCTGCACGCAGAGCAGCCTGGGCGGCACGCAGTGTTTCTCGTAGAGATCCAGATATCGCTCGAGATACTTGAACTCCGGCACGTACTTTCCGCCGGCATTCTTGAAGAGGATGATCGGATCGTCGCCGAAGACGTTGCGGCCGATGACGGAAACGCCCAGGATGCTGTTGCCCAGCAGCCCCATCGCCTCGATCGACTTCTCCATGAGCCGGAAATGCTCGTCGGACCACCGCGGGACCTTGTAATAGCCGGCTACGGACTCCGGGGATTGCAGCATGTTGACCCAGTAGCGCCAGTTGCGTGGATCGGGCGCCCGCCACGGGAGCACCCGGAGCCGGAGCGACCCGGCGACGTTCTTCTCCAGCCCGCGGATCTCGATGCCGGCCGTGTATTGCCCCGGCTTCGCATCGCGGGGGACCTTCACCGTGAACCAGATCGGGTGGATCTTCGCCTCGGCCAGCGGTTGGTCCAGCAGGGGGATGTAGACCTGCGACACGTCGGCATAGCGCACGCGCACGTCGCGGGCCGGAATCACGTCGCCGGCGGCCGTTTTCAGATCGGCCACCGTCGCGGACGGCCCCGGGAACGCCTCGCCGGCGCTGACGACCAACTGGCCCGAGGCGACGCCGTTGATCGGCGCGACAATCTCGACCGGCCCCAGCGGCGGCTTCTCCAAATCGGCAATGGCCTTGTCGTTGACGGCGGTCACGGGCTCCGCGTTCCAGACCTGCGGGCCGGCCGGGATCCGGTCAGGAGCGGCCGAGAAGGCCGGCGCCGTCAACAGCATGCCTACAAACACCAGAGACGCAGAACGCCCCCTGGCGGCCCCGCTACTGGCCTGGAAGAATGACACCGGTAACCGTTCACAGGGGACTGTCCCGATTTTCGTGGCTTCAGCCCGAAAATGGGACTGTCCCCCTCGGCAGGATGAGTCAAGTTTGCACACCTTCATTTCTCCTTGGTTTTCGGCCTGGGCCGGTCGGCGGTGAAGCCCTCATTATCCCTCAGCAAACGGAGCGGAAAAAGTCCCGATTTCCACACAAAACGCATGAAACAATTCCGGACGCTTCTCCTGAGCCGGTTTGCTTGACATCCGGTGCGAAACCGGGTCTACTCTTGTCATCTGGTGGTTATCCTACAGGCGTGAAGCGGTCTCCGCAAGCCTCGGATTCTCTGTCTATCGGGAGATGAAACATGTCAGCAGGAAACGATCTCCGCTGGCCGGCCCCGCCGGACGCCCAGCCCGAGCGCATGTCGATCGGCATCAATCTCGAATACGTCCGGCACGCGGACAAGAGCCTGGAATACGGCATCAAGACGGCCGGCAAGATCGGCTTCAAGTACGTCGAGCCGTGCTTCCTCATGGGCCAGTGCCTCCTTTCGGCCGCCCGGTACTGCCACGTGACCAGCCTCGATACCGACCCCGCCGAGATCCGGGACCTGTGCCGGCAGGCCGGCGTCAAGCTCAGCGCGTTGTCGTCGCACTCGGACCTGCTGAGCCCCGAGTTCGGCGTGATTTACGCCCGGCGCGGCATCCGCTATGCCAGGGCGGTCGGCGCGCCGATCGTGCAGATCACCGAGACCATGCATCCACCCAAGTGGATGGACGAGGAGACCGCCTTCGCTCTGATGAAAGTCAACCTCCAGGCCATCGCCGAGACCTGCGAGGAGAACGGGATCTACCTGGGCATCGAGCAGCACGGGCCGTACACCTCCAAGATCAAGCACATGCCCCGCATCCTGTCGCTGGTGGACTCGCCGTGGATCTGCTGCAACTTCGACTGCGGGAACACGTTCCTCTCCGGCGAGGACCCCTACGTCATGATGGAGGCGGTGATCGACAAGATCGTACACGTGCATGCCAAGGACATCAGCACCCGGCAGGCCGACGCCGAGCGCGGCAAGGTGACGGGGACGGCCGTCGGCTGCGCCTGCGGCGACGGCGTGATCGACTGGCGGCGGCTGGTGGGCCGGCTCAAGAAGGCCGGCTTCAAGGGCACGCTGTCCGTCGAATGCGGGACCGAGGAGCAGGCGGTCCGATCGCTGGCCCACCTGACCGAGGTGTTCGAAGAGCTGGCCGCCTGAGGTATAATGGCGCAAGCAGGATGCGAGTTAACCATGTGTCCACTTCGGATCCGCGTGGTCAGCCGCGCCCAGCGGGGGAAAAGTAGAATGTCCTTGCGCTACGTTGAACTTGGGAAAGGAGGATGGATGTAGGATACACCTTGAAACCTTTCGTTGGAACCCTGCGGGTAACCAAGCCCGTCCGGAAGAGCCTGGCCAACAGCCGGAAGCGAGTCTTGCGTGGTGTCGGGGCGACCCGGCCTGCGAAGCGTAGACAGCCAGTGCCGAAGCCGTGTGATTGAGCCTCGAAAGTACGAATGCGGGAGCCTTCGTCG
>JBEKCP010000122.1:0-13507 GCA_050014815.1 Thermoguttaceae bacterium
TGGAACTGGGGCGGACGCCGTCTGCCACCTCCGTGGCCTCTACCTCAGCGAACCGGCCTGCTGGGATTCCTTCTGGGCTGCGCCCCCCAATTAGCCGCTACCCACAAACATGACGCTCACACACGCGGATTCGGTCCTACTGGCTTGTGGTTACAGATGTTACGTCGATTCCAGGTTACTTATCGGATGGGCAAGAGGTGGCCGTGCGGCATCCTGCTAATGGTGGGGATATGCCGATTGCAATGATTTTTCTGATCTTGCGCATTGACATTGCTGCGCGGCCTGGTAGACTAAGTATGGCATTGCGAATTGTCACGAAACGAGGCCGAGCATGAAGGCAAATAAGTATGGGGAGTTGCTCCAAGAGGTCGCCGCTGATCTGGAGAAGCTTGAAAAGGATGTAGAGGGGCTGCGCGCCCTCTATAAGTTCCTTCGGAAAAAGGCGGGGCTCGTGGAGCGCGAAAGGCTAGGGCCGCCGATCGCAAATGGCAGCGAAGCCAAGCCATTGGCGGGGGTAAAGCAAATCGAGGCTGCCGTGATGGTCTTACGCGAAGCTGGACAGCCCTTAAAGACGCGTGATGTCGCCAGGGGTATGATCGAAGGCGGTTTTCCGAGCAACGATCCAGCTCGCCTCAAGACGAGCCTGTTTACGACCATGACCAGACGCACAGATATGTTTGCAAAGGCTGGTCCCGGGCTCTGGACCCTAGCGAAGGCGGGGTCGCATTAGACCGTGCGTTTGGTCTGGGAGTTCCCCGATTTTTCGATTACCCCCATGCGTTAACTCGGTTATTCTGGTATAAGTACCACGAAGTGAAGAGGCCGCCACGACGGAACGCGACGGCCTCTTCTGGAATCCAAGTCGCCGGGAAGGTCGCTTTGACTGGCAAGTCCTTCCAGGCTGGTAGCGTGAGGGGGGTAAGCCATTGCCCCGCAACGCATGTTAGACTACCGAATTCCGAAAACCCCGTCAAGGGGTCAGGAAAAAGATTTTTTGAGCCTGCCCGGGTAAACCCCGGCGCGGGCTGATTTTGCGCATAAAACGGCCCCGGCGGTGCTAGCCGCCGGGGCTGCCCCTGGTCACTGGTAGGCGACTCAGGGGGTCGTGCCCGAAGGCACACGTCAGTCTCTTCGCGGCGCGGCAAGGGGCCTGCCTAGAAAGATTGATGAACCATGGCAGTCAGAACCGGTGAAAGAGTTATTGTTCCCGGCATCTACAGGTCCACAAACTGCGCTCACAACGTAGAGCGCACGTTTCCCAAGGGACATGTGGCTCCGCCGTGCGATCATTGCCACAGAGCAGTGATTTGGGTTCTCGTTCGTGCTACTCACACGATGTGATCCCCGACGATAATTTTCGTCCAGCCGTCACAGTACGGATGGTGCTCGACGAATCGGCCGTGTCGCTCCGCCATCCGTACTAGGCGGTCTGCGCCTTGTGATATCACAAGCTCCGTAAACCGCTCCTCCGCCTTGAGCCGTTGCCGAAACATCGCCCACTCCACACCAAGAGCGAAGGCGAATTCGGCATCGGTTCCGGCGAGGTCTTCGGTTTCAAACGGCTCTACAAGTCCATGCTCTTCCATGGCGGACTCAATTCTACAGCGGCGGTGGCGCGTTTGGAAGCAAATAAATGACAATTATCCCGATTGACGTCAAGCCCAGTTTGCCCACCCTCCAATGGTAGGGTTTGGTGGATTTTCCCTATACTTCGGGGAATTTCCGGCTAAACTGTACCACTACCGCCTGCTCCCCATGGTTGACCTCTCCTCCTGCCCTGGCTAGACTTAGCGGTTTCGTTTTCACGCCAGACACGAAGGAAACCACTATGGCCCAAAAGTATGTATACGGTTTCGGCCCCACCGGCGCCGAAGGCGATGCCAGCATGAAGAACAGCCTCGGCGGCAAGGGCGCCAACCTGGCGGAGATGTGCCGCCTGGGACTGCCCGTCCCCGCCGGCTTCACCATCAACACCGAGTTCTGCACCGCCTACTTCAAGGAGGGAAGGCAGTTCCCGCAATCGCTTCGCGATGAAGTCGCCCAGGCGCTGGTGAAAACCGAAGAGGCGATGGGCATGAAGTTCGGCGACCGGGATAACCCGCTCTTGGTCTCCTGCCGCAGCGGCGCCCGCAAGTCCATGCCCGGCATGATGGAGACCGTGCTGAACGTCGGCCTCTGTCCGGCGACCATTCCGGGCCTGGTCAAGAAGTCCGGCAGCGAGCGGTTCGTCTACGACGCCTATCGCCGCCTGATCATGATGTACTCCGACGTGGTGATGGAGAAGGCCGAGGACATCGAACCGGCCGAGGGCAAGGGGGTCCGCCTGCAGCTTGAGCACCTGATGGCAGAACTCAAGAAGGCCAAGGGCTACAAGTCGGACACCGACATGACGGCCGAGGACCTCAAGAAACTCTGCAACCAGTTCAAGAACAAGGTGAAGCAGGTCCTGGGCCAGCCCTTCCCCGACGATCCGCAAGAGCAGCTCTGGGGGGCCGTCGGCGCGGTGTTCAAGAGCTGGCAGGGGAAGCGGGCCGTCTCTTACCGCCGCATCGAGGGCATTCCCGAGGAATGGGGCACCGCATGCAACGTCCAGAGCATGGTCTTCGGCAACCTGGGCGACACCTCGGCGACCGGCGTGGCCTTCACCCGCAACCCCGCCACCGGCGAGAACAAGTTCTACGGCGAGTGGCTCGTCAATGCCCAGGGAGAGGACGTCGTGGCGGGCATCCGCACGCCCAATCCCCTCAACGAGGCCACCAAGAACGAGCAGAACCGGCACCTCGACTCGCTCCAGACCAAGATGCCGGAGCTGTACCGGCAACTCGAGGATATCCGCTCGAAGCTCGAACACCACTACAAGGACATGCAGGATATCGAGTTCACGATCCAGGAGGGGAAGCTCTACATGCTCCAGTGCCGCAACGGCAAGCGGACCGGGCGCGCGGCGGTCAAAATGGCATTGGACATGCTCGACGAGAAGCTGATTGACGAGGTGACCGCGGTAACGCGCGTCGAGCCGATGCAGATAGACGAGTTCCTGCACCCGATCGTCGATCCGAAGCAGGAAGCGGCGGCCCAACCGCTCGTTAGCGGCCTTCCGGCCGGGCCGGGCGGGGCCGTGGGCAAGGTCGTCCTAACCTCCGCGGAGGCCGTGCATGCCGCGGCGCAGAAGCAAACCGTGATCCTCGTCCGCGAGGAGACCAACCCGGAGGACGTCGAGGGCATGCGGGCGGCGGTGGGCATCCTCACCGCCCGCGGCGGCATGACCAGCCACGCCGCCCTGGTCGCCCGCGGCTGGGGCAAGTGCTGCATCGTCGGCGCCGGCGGACTGGCAATCGACATGAAGAACCGTACCGTGACCGCCGGCGGCACCACGCTGTCGGCTGGCGACGTCATCACGCTCAACGGCACCCGCGGCCGGGCATATAGCGGTGCATTGAGCCTGATCGACCCGAGTGGGGACGTCGAAGGGCACCAGCTTTTCGAGCGTTTCATGAAGCTGGTCGATAAGCAGCGGACGATGGGCGTCCGCACCAACGCCGATACGCCCGACGACGCCCGCATCGCCCGCAGCTTCGGCGCCGAGGGCATCGGACTCTTCCGCACCGAGCACATGTTCTACGGCAAGGGGGCGGACGAGCCGCTCTTCATCCTGCGGAAGATGATCATGGTGCTGGGCAAGAAGGCGAAGCCGGCCAAGACGAAGAAGGCACAGGAAGAAGCCCAGAAAAAGGTCCTCGCCGAGCGGAAGGCCGTCGTGGACGAGCTCTTCCCCTTCGTCAAACACGACATCAAGGCCACGCTGGAGGCGATGGAGGGCCTGCCGGTGACCATCCGCCTGTTGGACCCGCCGCTGCACGAGTTCGTCCCGCAGGACAAGGGGGCGCAGCTCGAATTGGCCAAGGCCCTGAAAATGAGGCTCGCCGACGTGAAGAAGCGGGGCGAGGAGCTGCACGAGACCAACCCCATGATGGGCCACCGCGGCATCCGCCTCGGCATCACCTATCCCGAGGTGACCGAGATGCAGGTCCGGGCGATCTTCGAGTCGGCCGCCGAGCTCATCAAGGCCGGCAAGGACGCCCGGCCCGAAATCATGGTGCCCGTGACCTGCGACGGCAAGGAGCTGGACGTTACCAAGGTCATCGTCGACCGCGTTCACGAGGAGGTGAAGCAGCAGACGGGCGTGGACGTGAAGTACCTCTACGGCACGATGATCGAGATCCCCCGGGCGTCGCTATTGGCCGAGCGGATGGCCAAGACCTCCGAGTTCTTCTCGTTCGGCACCAACGACCTGACGCAGATGACCTTCGGGTTCAGCCGCGACGACATCGGCAGCTTCGTGCCCGACTACCTCAAGGCCGGCATCCTCGACGCGGACCCGTTCCAGACGATCGACCAGGCGGGCGTGGGGCAGTTGATCCAGATGACCGTGACGAAGGGGCGGAGCGTCCGCGGCGATCTGAAGGTCGGCATCTGCGGCGAGCAGGGGGGCGATCCGGCCTCGGTCGCGTTCTGCTTCAAGGCGGGCCTGAATTACGTCAGTTGCTCGCCCTACCGCGTGCCCATCGCCCGGCTGGCCGCCGCCCACGCCTCCATCGAGGCGAAGAAAAAGAAGTAGCGGCCGGTGAGTAGTTGGGCCATTCGAGTGGATGATGCGCAAGATAGCCGAAGTGCGCGAGTCGAATCGCGGCGATGTCGTCCGTGCAATGATTTACGAGGCAAAGGACGGCACCGGCACGTACCTTTTCTTGTACGACGCGCTCCATGATGGGCCATGCACCTTTGATTATTGGTATAAGACAAGAAGCGAGGCCGAGCGGCACTGCACCGAATCGTTTGGGATTCGTCCTTCGGACTGGCAACTGATCGACGACCCGTGGCCCGGATGCCAGCACGATTGGATCGCGCCAACAAGGTTGAAACGCGACGCGCAGGGAAACCCGCTCTCGGGGGAGGGGTTCGAGCCAGCAAACGACTGATCACGCGGCCCTGGGCGTCACCTTGGAACTTGCCCAACGGCGATAGAGCCCCGCTAAGCGGCGTGCCACACAAAAGTCGTCGAGCCGAGACGGAACTAATTCCGGCATTCTTTGTGTCTTTGCGGCTTGGCGCCTTTGCGTGGAATACTCCCCATCCTGAACCGGCACCCTTGCAAAAGGGCTGTCGTGAAGGCACCGCGGTGACCGGGAAGGATATCACGCAAAGGCGCCAAGGCGCAAAGACGCAAATGAGATGTGAGGCCAAGACCCTAACCCGCCCCGGAGGACAGTAGCGGCGAGTCGCGTTCGATTTGGACCCGCTCGACGATGCAGCCGGTTTTCTGGATGTCGGCCACGGCGCTGCGGATCGCCGACCCAAGGCATTCCTTGGAGTGCGGCGACTTGTCGCCGCTTTCTTATGTCTCGCGGCACTGGGCATTAGTCCGCGGCCTTCTGCGAAAAGCGGCGACAAGTCGCCGCACTCCAAAGGCGGACGGACTTTTCATGGGCTCCTCCCAATCCCCAATCCCCAATCCCTAATCCCTCTTCTTCCCGGCCATGGCCAGGGCGACCAGGTAGGGCACCGGCTCGCTGCCCAGGGCGTTCAACACTGTGCCGCCGGCGGTGAAGACGTAGGTGACCCAGTCGGGCCGGCCGTACTTCTCCAGAGCGGTGCCCCCTTCGCCGCCGCCGATGTAGACCTTGATCCCCGCGTCCTTCATCCGCTTCAGTTGCGCCACGAAGCTGCGAGTGCCCTCCTCGAACCGCGGGTCCTCGAACATGCCGAAGACCCCGTTGTGGAAGACCACGGCGGGCTGGGCATCTCTCTTGTGGGCCTCGATGAACCGCGTCACCGTGTCGGCAAACAGCCGGCCGGTGGCCGGCCCCACGTCGAACTGCTGGTTGCCCGGACCAATCGTCGTCGAGACCCGCCCGTCCTGGAGGACGAAATCGACCGGCAGGACGAACTCGATCCCCTTGGCCCGGCCCTGGCGGATCATCTCCTTGGCTTGCTCGATGCGGCTGCGGGCGATGTAATACGGCTTGTCGGCCTGGGCGGGGTCCTCGGCGAGGCCGAGGTTGAAGTCCTTGCCCTCCAGCTCGGCCGCCGCCTTCGCGAGCGCCATCGCCAGCGAGCCGGCCGTAATCACCAGCCGGATCTTGCCGCGGTTGATCATGGCCTCCATGTCGTCGAGCTTGTCGGCCTTCAGGCCGCTGAAGACGACCATCTGGGCGGCGAGGCAATCGCGCAACTGCACGTCGAATTGCTCGGCCTCGTACTGGCCCAGGGCCACGCGGTCCATCGCGGCGGGCACGACCACGCTGGAGGCGTCCAGGCTGCCCGCCGAAAACGCCTCGTGGACGTAGACCTTGGCGACTTTCTCGGCCATCTCGCTGGCGAAGCGGGCCAGGCGGTCGGCCAGCTTGGGCAGATCGGCGGCCTTGGCCTTCCAAAGCACCCGCTCGACGTCGTACTTCCGCGTGTTCTCCAGCACGATCACGGCGCCGGGCGGGGCTTGCCGGATCGCCTCGGCCACCTCCGGCTTGACTGTCGTCGCGGCGGGGTCGAGCCAATCGCTGATGAAGCCCACCTCGCAGCCGAGGATCTCGGCCAGCCGGGCGCGGACTTTCGAGAGCGACTTCTCCGGCTCGCGGCCGATGTGGCCGAAAATAATCTGCTTCCAGCCCTTCTTCCGGCCGAACTCCAGGGTCTCTTTCATGGACCGCAGGCGGATGTCGCCTTCGCCCACCGTGGCGCCGGGCTTGGCGTCCACGTCGCCGCGGACGAGGATCGGCGTGCCGCCGGCAACGTTGGCCAGCGACGCCAGCCGCGGAATGGCCTTCAAATAGGCCTCGACCGGCCGCTTGGGCACATTCGGATCGTCGCCCAGAATACCGCGACACCAGGTTGCCATCTGTTCGGCGGTGATCGCCATGGGAAATCTCCTCTGGTGAAACTGGCCGCTCAAGATAGCCGATCCCGCCAGCGTTTCAAGGGGGCGCCAGACGAAGGCGGAAGGCGGAAAAAAACAATTTCAAATTTGCAATTTCAAATTTGCAATTTGCAATCCTTCGCCCCTCGCCCCCAGCCCCTAGCCCCTCGCTTTGCGGGCGGCCTCGTCCGCCTGGCGACGAAACCTCCCCGCCAGGCGATTCCAGGACTTCTGCCGCGGCTTGCTCTTGACCGTCCGCGCAAGGCCCTCGTACTTCTTCGCCAAGGCCCGTTTCACTTCGGCCAGCTTGGCGCAATCCTGTTTCAGCGTCATTTCTTCTCCTCGTCGGCTGCGTCGATGGTGACCTGGATCCGCTTGGGCACCCCCTTGAAGACCCACTTCTGGACATAGAGCGTTCCGACCACTGGTGGTTGCCCCTCGGCGACTTCCGCATACCGAAGGGTATTCTTGGTTTCCTTCTCGATCTCGAAAGCCCGCTCGATTTTCATGTTCGGTTCTCCTTATGCGCCTGGCTCCCTGGCGGGATGCCGGGGGCCGCCCGTGGGCGCAAATTCTGTGGAAATGATCCTACACGAAAGAGAGCTGGGCGACAAGAACGGCCCACGTTCGGGGGGCATTGACACTCCCCTCTCCCGCCGGGAGAGCGACCCGCGAGCGGGTACCCCGGGGTGAGGGCGGACGGTGGACGAATTGCAAACTGATTTCGCAGATTGGAGGGGAATCTGTGAAATCGGTGAAATCTGTGGATCGTTTGTCTTCCGCCTTCCGCCTTCGGTGGATGCCGGCCAGGCCGGGCGGCTGGCGCATCGCCTCAAAGGCACCGTCGCCTACCTCACTGTTGGGGCATGGTCTCCAGACCGTGCCACGGTTTGGTTGAGATCGCAGACGAGGAGACCTATCGGTCGCGGAGGTGGCACGGTCAGGAGACCATGTCACAACGACAGCGAACCTAAATCCCCAAATCCCCAAATCCCTGCAGGCCCCCCCCGCGGAACCCGCGTTGCCGTGCAGGAGCCTATGAATTATCATAGGTTGAATGAGCATCCTCCTGCTGGCGATCGTCGGGCTGTGCTGCCTGTTGTGCGTGGCGGCGGGACTTGCCGCCTCCTGGCAGCGGCAACTCGGGTCGGAGGACTACTTTCTGGCCGGCCGGACGCTCCCCTGGTACGCCGTCGGGTTGTCGATTGCCGGGACGAGTTTCCGGCTGGAGGTCTGGCTCTCGATGGTCGCCCTGGCCTGCGCCTATGGCCTGGCCGCGGCATCCCTGGCGTGGGGCAGCCTGCTGGCGCTGGGGGCGCTGGGATGGATCCTCCTGCCGTACTTGTATCGCAAGAAGCTCTACGGCACGGCCGAATTCCTCGAGCGGCGTTATAGCCCGACCACCCGCGGCGTTTTCGTGCTGTTGGCGCTGCCGGCCTTGGTGCTGGGGGTACTGGCGCCGGCGCTCTACGCGGGCGGCATGGTGCTGTGCGAGGCGGGCCTGGGCCAGACTGCCGGCAGCTCGGCATGGGTCTTTGCCGCGTGCGTCGCCGTGGTGGCACTGGCCACGGCCGCCTACAGTATCTACGGCGGGCTGATGGCCGGGGTCTGGTCCGGCGCAATGGGGATGATCATCTTCATGATCGGGGCTGCCGTGCTGGCGGCGGCCGCCGTGAGCCAGGCCGGTTGGGCCGAAATGCTGGAGGCCAACAACCCGCCGCGGCTGAGCCTCCTGCTGGGGGCCTCGCATCCGGTCTTGCCCTGGACCGGCGTGCTGGCCTACGTGCTCTTGGTGGCCGTATGGCAGGCGGCGGCCAGCCCGATCATCGTGCAGCGATGCCTTGGGGCCCGCAGCGAGCGGGACGCCAAGTTGGGCATCGCGACGGCCGTAGTGCTGCAACTCATCCTGGCGGGCCTGATCGTCCTGCCGGGACTGGCCGCTGCCGTGCTGAAATGGCGAGGATCGTCAGGGGACTTCAATCTGGCAATGTTCGTCGAAGGCGTTCTGGGACGCAAGGGCCCGCTGGCGGCGGTCGGCCAGGGGCTGGTCGTCTCGGCTGCCTTGGCCGCGGTCATGAGCGCGGTGGCCGGCACGCTCAACGCCGTATCGAGCCTCTGGACCCTGGACCTCTGCCAGGACTTGCTCTGCAAGAACGTGTCGGAGGCGGAGCTTGTCGGCCGCGGGCGGTGGTCGAGCCTGGCCGCGCTGGTGCTCGGGGCGGCGGCGGTGCCGCTCTTGTTCCTGTGGGAAAAAGGGGTCCTCGATTTTATTCTGGAAGTGGCTGCCGTGCTCGGCCCGCCGGTGGCCGTTCTCCTCCTCGGCGCGTTCTTCTGGTCGCGGGCGCACGGCCGCGCGGCCACGGCCACGCTGCTGGTGGGCGTGCTGGCCGGGCTGGCGATGTGGATTGCCGCCGACGTGGGCCAGGAGGTCCCGGCGTGGCTCAAACCGGTCCTGAACCGGGCCGGCCTGTGCGGCGCGGTGAGCCTGCTTGTGCTCGTGCTGGGCACGCTGGCCATCCCGCAGAACCCCCGCGAGCTCTACGATCCCGACAGCACCTGGAGTTTCGGCTGGCGATAAGTGGTCTGCCGCGACCAAGGTGTCGTGCTGATCTGGTTTAGCGGGCGGGCTTGCCCGCCGAGCGAATTCCGGATCAGCCGGTACTCGGCGGGCAAGCCCGCCCGCTAAACGGCGACGTATGTTCATCACATAATGCACTGGTGTTGCACCACTCGCCAGGAGACCTATTCTTCATGACTAATCCCGCCACCGGCCGACGCGTGATCGAGGTTGGATCTCCCATTGTCGGGGCGGCCGGTCCGGCCGTGCCCAAGCTCAAGCGGGTCAGGCCGCGGAAGATCGCCGATTACCCGCACGTGCCGGCCGTGTATCTCGATGCGGTCGAGAAGTACGCGAGTCCGCTCATGATGGGGCCGCCGGTCTGCGACGAGTTGGTAGCGCTGGTCCAGCACCTGCTGACCGAGGAGGAAGCGGGGGCGGTGCGGCACCTGGGGCTCGTGCGGGGCCGGACCGCCGCCGAGGTCGCAGCGGCCGAAAACCGCGGGATAGACCAGATCGGGCCGATCCTGCACCACCTGGCCGAGGAGAAGTCGTGCATCGTGGCCAGCGGCCCGGAAGGGCGGCAACAATACCGCCTGCTGCCGATCATGCCGGGGGTGTTCGAGATGGTGCTGATCCGGTGGACGCCCGAGACGATGACCCCGTGGCACCGCCGGTTCGTCGAGCTCTTCGAGGCGCTCTACGAGACCGGCTACAGCCTGGACTACGCGGGGGCGGCGGGCGGGATGGTGCGTTACCTGCCGGTGGGCCGGGCGATCGACGCCCACCCGATGGCGCTGCCGACCGACCAGCTCGAAGTGGTGCTGGACCGGTTCGACACGTTCGGCGTGGGGCAGTGCCAGTGCCGCACGGCCGCCCGCACCCAGGGCCACGGCTGCGACGGCCCGCTGGGCAACTGCGCGGTGATGGGCAAGTGGGCCCGCCACGGCATCAAAAAGGGCTGGCTCCGGCAGGTCTCGAAGCGGGAGATGCTCGACCTCAAGCGGGAGGCGGAGGCCCTCGGCATGGTCAACTGGATGATGAACGTCCGGACCAGCAAGGGCCAATCGTCGTGCTCCTGCTGCGGCTGCTGCTGCCACGCGATGCGGATGGTCAGCGAGTTCAACGCGCCGGGGATGTTCGCGCCGCCGCATTTCCGTCCGCGGCTGGAGCCGGCCAGGTGTACCGCGTGCGGCCGTTGCGCGAAGCGATGCCCCATGAAGGCCGTCGCGGTCGATCCCGCGGCCAGGTCCTATCGCTACCTGCCCCAGCGCTGCATCGGCTGCGGGCAGTGCGTTTTGGCGTGCGAGCGGCAGCGGGCGCTTTCGATGGAGCCGGTGCCCTGCTACAAGTTGCCGTACAAGAGCTGGTTCTCGCTCTTGGCCAACTCGGTGCCGGGGATGCTGCGGACCACGTGGCGGGTCTGGCGGAGCCGGAAGGCGGCCGGCAACGACGCGGGCTAAAGCCGTTTCGACTCAATGACCCTCGCGTCTTTGCGCCTTCGCGCCTTTGCGTGATCTCCTTCCCGGTCAGCGCGTTGTCTTCACGACAGGCCATTTGCAAGGGTTTCGGTTCAGGATGCGGAGTATTTCACGCAAAGACGCCAAGGCGCAAAGGAATAGGGGGATGCCGTGGCACCCCGCGGCGATTTGCAGACACCACACGGCGCTGTTATACTGGCCCCCGTTTCCAATCCCACCCTTTCATTGCAGGAGAGAACAACCATGACGAGTCTCTTTCGATTCTGGTGTTGTGCGGTTCTGGGGCTGTGCGCGTTCAGCCAGGGCCAGGCGACTGCCGCGGCGGCCGAGGAGGGCTTCCGGGCGATCTTCGACGGCAAGACCCTGATCTGGCGGGGGGGCAAGCCGGGCGACTTCGAGATCCGGGCCGAATTCCGCATGCCCAACCCGGGCTTCGCCAACTCCGGCATCCAGATCCGAAGCTGGGAAGGCGCCGAAAAATGGCGCGTCAGCGGCTACCAGCCCGACATGGATTCGGCCAACCAGTACACCGGCATCTGCTACGGCGAAGGCTTCCGCGGCATCCTCGCCGGACGCGGCGAGAAAGTGACGATCGGCCCGGACCATAAGAAGACCGTCGAGAAGTTCGCCGACGGCAAGGAACTGGCCCAGTTCATCAAGAAGCAAGATTGGAACGAGTATCGCATCACCGCCCGCGGAAACCACATCGCCCAGGAGATCAACGGGCACTTGATGTGCGAGCTGACCGACAACGACACGGTTGCCCGCAAGGACGGCATCATCGCCTTGCAGATCCATGCGGGTCCGCCGATGCGGGTCGAGTTCAAGAACATCCGTCTGAAGGAGTTCGCCGGCGGCGAAGCGGCGAAGCCTGGGCGCGCGAAAGTGACCGTGAACGGCGGCGCCTTTTACAGCCGCGGCGAGCTGGTGCCCGGCGGCACATTGGTCACTGTGACCACTACTGTGAGCGTTCCGGATGCACCGGCCGGGACGAAGAAGATCGTCTTCATCGCCGGCAAGCCGAGCCACGGCTATGCCCAGCACGAGCATTACGCGGGCTGCCTGCTCCTGGCCGGGTGCTTGCGGGACAACGTGGCGGGCGTCGAGACCGTGGTCCTGAAGGGCTGGCCGAAGGAGCCGGAGGCACTCCAGGGGGCCGCCGCGATCGTGATCTACGCCGACGGCGGCGGCGGGCATCCCGTCATGGCCCACCTCGATGAGGTCGAAAAACTGCTGCACGAGGGCGTTGGACTGGCCTGCCTCCACTACGCCGTCGAGGTGCCCAAGGGAAAGCCGGGCGACCTGTTGAAAAGCGGGATCGGCGGCTACTTCGAGACCTTCTGGTCGGTCAACCCGCACTGGGACGCCTCGTTCAAGGAGTTCCCCAAGCATCCGGCGGCCAACGGCCTCAAGCCCTTCGAGGCCAACGACGAGTGGTACTACCACATGCGGTTCGTGGACGACATGAAGGGCGTCACTCCGATCCTGACGGCGGTGCCGCCGGACAGCACGCGCCGGGAGGGCAACGACGCCCACGGGGCCAACCCGCACGTCCTGGCCCGCAAGGGCATGCCCGAGCACGTCGCCTGGACCTGCCAGCGGCCGGACGGCGGCCGGGGCTTCGGGTTCACCGGCGGCCACTGGCACTGGACCTGGGCGTGCGACAGTTTCCGCAAGGCGGTGCTCAACGGGATCGCGTGGACGGCCAAGATCGACATCCCGCCGGACGGCATCCCCTCGAAGACGCCGACGCTCGAAGGGCTCGAGGCCAACCAGGACAAGCCGCAGCCGCCCAGCTTCGACCGGGAGAAGGTGCGCCGGATGATCGACGGGTGGCAGAAAGCCGTCGCAGTGAACCCGGCCAAATGAATACGGCAAGGCGCTCGCTGAAACGCTGGCTTGTATACTTCGCCCTGGCAGCGGCAGTCGCGTCAAATGTTTTCCTTTTTGACGACGAAGTGAGGGCTTTCGTCTACGACTACGACGGCGTCGGTTTTTACGCTCGACAGCCTCACCTGATTGTGGTGTGCCTCGTGGTTGCCATCGCTGCGGGCCTTCTGATTGAGCGACTTGCGCGCCGCAATCGGCGGCCGTGAGATCGGGGAGTTTCACCGAACGGACCACTTGATTTTTCTCTAGCCCAGGCGTTTACGCCTGTGGATAAGAAGGCAATAACAACAGTCCCTTTTCCTTTGCGGCCCCTTTAGGGGCTGAAACGGCCTGATTGGAGGCTGATCGGATGGGACACGCTTTTCACCAGTTATATTACCACTTCGCCTGGTCCACCCACTCGCGCGTTGCCCTTATCGGCCGGGATTACCGGCCCGACCTATTGAAGATCCTCAACGAGGAGGCGAAGAAATGCGGCGGTTGGCCGATCCGCCACAACGCGATGCCCGACCACGTGCACCTTCTGGTTCGCCTGCCGCCGACCGTGACAGTCAGCGAGTTCATCGGCCAAGTGAAAGGTGCAACCTCGTATCGCGTCAACGAGGAAATCCGCCCCAGCTTCAAGTTGAAGTGGCAAGAAGGCTATGGCGTCCTGACGTTGCGGAA
>JBEKCP010000123.1:0-11248 GCA_050014815.1 Thermoguttaceae bacterium
ACCCGCCGGGACCGCAAACCATCTGGCTAGGAATGCAACGCATGCGAGACCTTGCCTGGGCGTGGGATACCTTCGGTCCAGGAGCCGAAACAAAGCCATGACTTGTCCAGTACAACGAGGGCGTTGCCCTGGGACGCGGTGTCCAAAGGCCGTTGTAGCCCTGAAAGGGCGTGACAATCGCGCGGCTGGGCTCGCCTGTTACGCCCCGTTGGGGGTTGTGGTGGCTGTGCGCGACCGGCTCGTGGTCGTTCACGGCTGTGCTTCCTTCTCTAACCCCTTCGGCCCGATCTTTTCCACCGGTATCGCTTTGAAGCCCAACTTCAGCGCGGGGGAGTCGGGCTTGAGGCGGTAATCGTCGTGAGCCGCGTCGACGAAGAGCGGGGTCGGCGATGAGCGAGTGGGTGTCGTACGCCGCGGCTTGCCATTGGAGCATCCCCGGCAATGCCCCTTGGTCCCGCACGAGGCCACCTTCTTGGACAACGAACTCGTTGCGGGCGGGCCGTGCCCACTGCCAGCAGGGTACCCACGCCGCCACGCCCGGCACCAGCACCAGCGCCCCGACATGCGCCAAGACGTAAAGCCGGCCGCGTTTCATACGAATCGATTCGGACACTTTCTCGCGTTTCCTTGCGATACGGCGGAATCTTAGGGTCCGGTCAATCCCGAGCGTTAACCGGTTGCTCGGGCGGCCCCTGTTGTCAACCAATAGAAATGTCCCCTGTTTCGCGCCAATAGAAATGTCCCGTTGCTGTGGCTGTTTTCGTCTACCCTAAAATGGCGGGCTCCACGAGGCGAGCGCAGCGAGCCGAAGTGGAGCCCGCCATTTTTTTCGCCGGTGGTGGGAGGGGGACCGATGGCTCCGGTCGCGTCGCAGCCGGTCGGCGGCGGCGCCAGGGATGGTTGGCGGCAGGCTTTTGGCCCTGGCTGGAGCCCGTCGGACCGGTACGCTTGGCCCGCTTGGGCAGCGGCGGGTCCAGGATCGGCGACCAGGGTACTTCGCGCCGGCCTGCGAACACCCGCAGCACCCCATCCAGCGGCTCGCAGACCGTCACACGCTGGCCGCTCCGAATGAACTCGGCCGTCTCGCGCGGCAATTGCAGAATGCGATTCCACCAACGCAATGTCCAGTCCTTGGCCACCACACGCGATTCCTGAATCGACACGATCCGTGCCAGGTCCGTGGTGGCCGAGAGCGGACGATGCCAGTCCTCCGCCCCCACCGCCGCCACCTTGAACTGCGCGTTGAACTCGGCCAGAAATATATCTTCCAGGAATCGGTTCGCCGCCTCCACGTCGGAAATCTTCGCGCGCCGCAGCGCCTTGACCAACCGATCCTGGAGCGTCCCGTTCATACGCTCCACACGCCCCTTCGCTTGTGGACTCCGCGCCAAAATCAGTTCCACGTCCAGCTCGCGCATGGCGCGCCCAAATTGCGTTTCTGGCCGGCAATCGTCGAGCAAATCCGCGTCCGTCGGCTCGCCGTCCGGCCGATAAATGCTGTGCTGATCCACGTACAGACCGCGCGGCAAGCCGTGCCGCCGGGCATAGCGCTGAAACGAGTCCGACGACGATGCCCACGATTCGTTCTCGTAGAACCGCGCCGTCACCATGCCCGTGGCGTCGTCGATCATGACCATCAGCGTCGCCCAGTCGCGCCGCCCCTCGAACCAGTCGTGAAACGAGCCGTCCATCTGCACCAACTCGCCCAGGTGCTCGCGCCGCGTTCGACGACGACGATGCTGGCGCCGCTTGCGCCGCCGATCCAACAAGCCCGCTTGCAACAGCCACCGCCGTAGCGTCGTCACCGAGACCTGCACGCCGTCTTCCTTCCCCAGGCATTCCGCGGCCAACGTCGCCCCGTAATCGGCATACTGCTCGCGATACAACGCCAACGACCGCTGTTTGGTCTTCTCCGGCGAGTGTCGATTGGGCCCCCGGCCACGCAGCCGATGCACCAGGCCGGCATCGCCTTCACTCTGATACCGAGACCACGCCCGCTTCGTTTGACGATAGCTCAGCCCCAGCCGTTCGCTCGCCTCGACCAGCGTCATCCCCCCCGTTTTGACCCGACTGAATGCCTCCAGCCGCTTTCGTTCCTTCCGACTCATCGAAATCGTCCCCATTCTTCTCGTTTCCTTTCGGAAACGATCTTAGGGGACATTTCTATTGGTCGCTAATGGGGACAATTCTAATGGCGCACGACAATTCCGGGAAAGCAGTCCGGGAAAGCAGAATAGTTGACAAGAGGTCTCTTGCCGTGCTACAATCCCGGTTTGCGGTTGTTTCGGGAGTCCGCGCACGCCCTCGCGGAATCCCGAGGCACCCCCCGCAAGACGTGCCTGCCCGCTTGCCCCGCCTGAAATCCCTGCTGCCGCGTATTCCTCGGACGTGCCGATCGGGAGAGAAGAAGCTGACGCTCAGCGTGACGCTCGTCAGCGACGAGGGCGCGGCCCGGCTTCAGGCCGCGCTGCCGAAGTGCCGGATCGAGAAATAGAGCGCAGGTTGGGCGGTGTTTTTTCCCAGTTTCATCACCAATTTATGGAGAAATCCCCATGAAGAGAGGCAAGAGCGGGATTAGCCGGCGGCACTTTTTGCAGGGTGCGGCGGCAGGCGTGGCCGCGGCGACGATCGTGCCGCGCAACGTGCTGGGCCAGGGCAAGACGCCGCCCAGCGAGGAGTTCGGCGGGGCCCTGATCGGCTGCGGCGGACGCGGCGGTCAGACGTTTCGGCTCCTTGGCTCGGGCGTCCGGCTCCTGGCCTCATGCGACGTGAAGTTCAAAGACAAGGCCGACGACAAGGCGATCTATACCGACTACCGGAAGGTGCTGGAGCGCAAGGACATTGACGTGGTGGCCATCGCCACGCACCCCGGCTGGCACGCCTTGATCTCGATTGCCGCCATGGAGGCCGGCAAGGACGTGGTGTGCGAGAAGCCCATGTGCCGCTTCATCTCGGAGGGCCGCGCGGTGGCCGACGCCGAGAAGCGGTTCGGCCGCGTGTTCCAAATCGAACAGAAGGGAGGCTACCGGGGGGACCTGCTCCGCAAGATCTTCGAGAGCGGGCGGGTGAAGCATTGCGACGCGGTGGAAATCTGCCGCGGCCGCTGGGATGTGAAGAGATTCTGCGGCATGGTGAAGTATCGAGTCGAGAACGTGCCGGCCAATGCGGACTGGGACTTCTACTGCGGCCCGGCCCCTTTGCGGCCGTTTCAGAAGGACCGCTGGGGCTTTTCCCATCGCGGCTACTGGGACTACGAAGGCGGCGGACTCTCGGACCAGGGCCACCATCAACTGCACGCGTTGGCCTACCAGTACGGCCGCGACCTGACCGCTCCGGTTGAAGTCACTGCCCATGCCGCGCCCGCGCATCCCGAGGCTGTCGGCCTGTGGGCCTGGTGCGAACTGAAGTATGCTGACGGCTTCACTCTCGTGCTCGACGGCGGCCAGTGGGGCAAGCCCTACGACCGACTCGCGGCGAAGGCCCCCAAAGCCGACGAGCTGCTGAAGTCGCTCAGCGAAGAGGATCGGAAGAAGCTCGACGCGATGCCCAATCCGGTGCCGGGACCCTTTTTCCCCGAGGCCGTGCGCAAGCGCGTGCCGACCGCCAGCCACGCCGAGCGCTCCCATCGCGTGGCCACGATCTACCACCTGGCGAACGCGGCCATCCGCTGCGGCCGACCGCTGAGGTTCGATCCGGTCACCGAGCAGATCATCGGTGACGACGAGGCCAACCGCCTGGTCAACCAACCCATGCGGGCCCCGTGGCGCCTGTAGGCCGCCCGTGAGTGATTTCAGATTTTGGATTTCAGATTTCAGAAGATCTTGATGTGAACCCAAGAACAAAGGGAACTCTCTATGGCAGCAAGTGAGAACCTGAAAGCCCTGGTTGACCAGATGCCTAATGCCGACGGGCGGGGCATGTACTGCACCGACATCGACAAGGACAAGATCGAGAAGGCGGTTGCCGAGATTGTCAAAGGCGGCCGGGAGAACATTCTGGGCCTGATCGATATGCTGGACAAGCCCGGCAGCGATCAGGACGCCAAACCGCACTACGCCCTGCATTGCGTGGGCAATTGCGCCCTGGTCTCCAAGGACGAGAATGTCCGGCGGCAGTTCGCCGAGACGCTCGCCTCGCAACTCACGAGCGACCGGTCGAAGTACGTCCGTGGATTCCTGTGCCAGGAATTGCAGTGGGCGGGCCGCCGCGAGGCCGTGACAGCCCTGGGCCGGCTCTTGACCGACGAGGAACTGGTCGATCCGGCGGCCATGGCCCTGGTGGCCATCAAGGACGGTGCGGCCGAGCCATTGCGGGCGGCCTTGCCGCAGGCCAAAGGCCGCTGCCGGCTGGTGGTTCTCCACAGTCTGGCGGCGCTGGGCGATGCCGGCTCGGCCGCCGAGTTCAGGGCGGCCATCAAGGATCCGGATCGCGAGGTCCGCCTGGCGGCGTGCGCGGGCCTGGCGAAGATCGGCGACGCCACCGCCGTTGACCTCTTGCTCCAAGCGGCGGGCGCAGAGCCCGGCTGGGAGCGAATCCAGGCCACGAAGTACTGCCTGGTGCTGGCCGAAAAGCTCTTGGTCGCTGGCAAGAAGCAGGACGCAATGAAGATCTACTCGTCGCTTCGCGATTCGCGCAGCGACCCGTCCGAGAAATACGTTCGCGACCTGGCCGAAAAGGCCCTCGCCGGTTGATGAGTCCTTCGTTGCGCTGCCGAAATGTCGGATCGAGAAATAGAGAGCAGGTTGGGCGGTGTTTTTTCCCGGTTTCATCACCACGTTACGGAGGAATCCCCATGAAGAAAAGCAACAGCGGAATTAGCCGGCGGCACTTTTTGCAGGGTGCGGCCGCAGGCGTGGCCGCGGTGACGATCGTGCCGCGCAACGTGCTGGGCCAAGGCAAGACGCCGCCCAGCGAGGAGTTCGGCGGGGCCCTGATCGGCTGCGGCGGACGCGGCGGCGGAACGTTCGGGTGCCTTGGCCCCGGCGTCAAGATGCTGGCCAAGTGCGACGTGAAGTTCAAGGACACCGCCGACGACAAAACCATCTACACCGATTTCCGCAAGCTTCTCGAACGCAAGGATATCCATGTGGTGGCCATCGCCACCCACCCCGGCTGGCACGCCTTGATTTCGATTGCCGCCATGGAGGCGGGCAAAGACGTGGTGTGCGAGAAGCCCATGTGCCGCTTCATCGCCGAAGGCCGCGCGGTCTGGGAGGCCCAGAACCGCTTCGGCCGCATTTTCCAGATCGAGCGCAAGGGCGGCTACAAGCCCGACCTGCTCCGCAAGATATTCGAGAGCGGGCTGGTGAAGAATTGCGGCTCGGTGGTTGTCCAACGCGGCGGCCTGAAGGTCAAGCAGTGGAGCGGCATGGTAAAGTATCCCGTGGCGCCGGTGCCCGCCAACCTGGACTGGGATCTGTACTGCGGCCCGGCACCTTTGCGTCCCTACCAGAAGCACCGTTTCGGTGGCAGCCACCGCGGCTACTGGGACTATGAAGGCGGCGGCCTGGGCGACATGGCCCACCACGCTTTGAACCACATGGCGTACCAGTTCGGGCGCGATCTGACGTCGCCCGTCGAGATCACTCCTTACGCACCTCCCATGCATCCGGAGGCCTGTGGCGTGTGGGGCTGGTGCGAGCTGAAGTATGCCGATGGCTTCACCGTGGTTCTCGACAGCGGCGAGTGGGGCAACAAGTACGACCGGCTCGCCCCCAAGGCTCCCAAGGCCGAGGACCTGTTGAAGCTGCTCAGCGAGGAGGATCGGAAGAAGCTCGACGCGATGCCCGATCCGACCGTGGGCCCCTATTTCCCCGAGGCGATTCGCAAACGCGTGCTGACCGGCAGCCACGCCGAGCGGTCGCATCGCGTGGCCACGATCTATCACCTGGCCAACATCGCCTTCCGCTGCGGCCGTCCGCTGAAGTTCGACCCCGTTACGGACCAGATCATTGGCGACGAGGAAGCCAACCGGCTGGTCAACCAGCCCATGCGGGCCCCGTGGCGCCTGTAGGCCGCCCGCGAGTGCTTTCAGATTTTGGATTTCAGATTTCAGGTCTTGACGTGAACCCAAGAACAAAGGGAACTCTCTATGGCAGCGAGTGAGAACTTGAAGGCCCTGGTCGCCCAGATGCCCAACGGGGGCATGTACACCAACGAAAACGACGTCGACAAGGAGCGGATCGAAAAGACGATCGCCGAGATCGCCAAGGGCGGCAAGGAAAACGTCCTGGGCCTGATCGACATGCTGGGCGAGCCTGGCAGCGAGCAGGACGCCAAGCCGCACTATGCCCTGCACTGCCTGGGCAACTACATCCTGATCGCCAAGGACGACAGCGCCCGGCGGCAGTTCGCCGAGACGCTCGCTTCGCAACTCACGAGCGACCGGTCGAAGTATATCCGCGGTTATTTGTGCCAGGAACTGCAATGGGCCGGGCGCAAGGAGGCCGTGCCCGCGCTGGCGAAACTGCTGCTGGACGAAGAGTTGGTCGATCCGGCGGCGATGGCGCTGGTGGCGATCAAGGACGGATCCTCGGAGGCGTTGCGGGCGGCCTTGCCGCAGGCCAAAGGCCGCTGCCGGCTGGTGGTCTTCCACAGTCTGGCGGCGCTGGGCGATGCCGGCTCGGCCGCCGAGTTCAGGGCGGCCATCAAGGATCCGGATCGCGAGGTCCGCCTGGCGGCGTGCGCCGGCCTGGCGAAGATCGGCGATGCCACCGCCGTTGACCTCTTGCTCCAAACGGCGGGCGCAGAGCCCGGCTGGGAGCGGATCCAGGCCGCGAAGCACTGCCTGGTGCTGGCCGAAAAGCTCTTGGCCGCTGGCAAGAAGCAGGACGCAACGAAGATCTACTCGTCGCTTCGCGATTCGCGCAGCGACCCGTCCGAGAAATACGTTCGCGACCTGGCCGAAAAGGCCCTCGCCGGTTGAGCGGCCGAAGGGGACCGTCCCCGACCAACCTTCGGTCGGTGCCCGGCGGCGAAATCAGCTTGTTTTCATGATTGTGTGCTGGTCCACCGCACCGCGGGGCAACCGAAGATCGCAGCAACGAATACCGCCCCACACGCGGCAGAAGAACAGTCCGTTACGCACCACTATCTTCCGCAATATACGGCTCGTGGAAGACAAATAGCCTCGTTCCACTCCATCCTGCCCGATTATCGCAGGGGGGAAGAGAGTTCTCCATCGTAGCGGTTCTCGGCTGCCATCATCGACTCGTCGCGGATTTCGCGTTCCGGATTTCGGATCGATTGTACGGGAATGTCTGCCGTGCCGCCGAGCGCCAGTCTCGCCTGCGTCCTACCCAGGACAGCCGCCAGCGCAACCCAGGCCAGTCCCAGCGGCAGCACCGCGGCGGCCAGGCCTGCAATGCCGGGGCCCATCGCGAACATCGAGCCCTCGGCCAATGCGCCGCTGGCATCGCCGGCGCGGGACATGAACGTGTCGAGGAACGACTTGGCCTTGAATTTCTGCTCCCGGGCGATGACGGTGAACAGCGTTTCCCGCGAGGGGCTGGTGAAACCGTTTAAGACGGCACGGTACGTTGCCCCAAACAGAATGCACGCGGCCAAGGTCGGCATCGCGGCGAGCGAAGCGAAACCGGCGATGGCCACCAGCGGCAGTACGGCCAGGGCCATGCCGACTCCGAGCAGACGCATGGCCCGGCCGGCCAGCAACGCCTGGGCCAGCAGCGTTGCCAATTGCGCCCAGACGTCGATATGGGCGAACAGGACGGTGCGCTGCTGCATGGTTGCGGCGGCCTCCGCCACGATGCGCAACTGTGTAAAGTGGAACATGGTGTAGACCATGGAGGTCAGCAGTATGAACAGCGCGATCCCGCGCAGGTAGGATGAGTGGCCCAGATCGGTGATTCCGGCCAGCCACTGGCCGCCGATGGGCTCGGAGGCCGTCGGCTGGAGCGACCGACCCGCGCGCGTCCAGGCGACGAATCGGGCCGTCCACACGGCCGCCTCCAGCAATGTCGCGGCGATCAACAACAACGCGTAGGGCCCCAGCCAATGGGCGATGCCTCCGGCACAGGCCGAACCCGCCACCGCCCCCAGGGTGCCGCCAATGGCGATGGCCGGAAACAGCCGCTTGCTCTCGGCGATGTTGAACAGATCGGCCATCAACGCCCAGAACAGCGACACCAGCAGGAGGTTGAACAGCGAATGGAAAACCACGTAGATCCAACCCGAGGACCGCACCAGTACCGATTCCTGGCCGGCGTATTCGGGCAGCCACGCCAAGACCACGTAGAAGCCCAAGAGCACCGCCCCGCAGAAACGGAAGGAGACGGTGAGGAGTATGCGCCGGGACACCCGAGAAATGAAGTATCCGAAGGCCGGCATGGCCACCAGCAGAAGCGGAACGGAGATGAGGATCAGTACCCGCAGGGTCTCGATCCCGGATCTCAGGCCGACGGCATCGCGGAGCGGGCGCAGGATCATGACCGCCATGAGAACCAGGAAGAAGAGCATGCCGGACGCCAGCACGGTCCGGCCCTCGCCTTGGCGAATATCGGTAGCACCGGCCAGCACGCGGTTGACCAGCCGGGTCGGCGAAGGAGACGGGGTGAGGGTCTGAGGCATCGGGATCTTCCGGTGGACACGGACCTATTCCCTTTTCGGCGTGGTCGCCTCGCGAATGAGGGCTTCGGCCTCGGGCGAGCGGATGCGTTTGAGCACCTCGACCACGAGCGTCCTTTCCTCGTCCCGGCTGGCCAGCCGCAATGCCTCCTTGCACATCGCCAGCCGCTGGTCGTTTGGAACGTCCAACTGGCGGGCAATGCGAATGTAGCCGCGCAGCGCACGTATCTTGAACTTCGGATCGGCCGCCGTTTTCGCCAAATCGAGCAATACCGGCACGGCATCGGTGCTCATCCATTCACCCAGTACCCGGGTGGCTGCGTCCTGAAGCTCCGGGCTGGCGTCCTTTGCCGCGGCCGCAACGGCCCCCAATGCCTTGGCGCCGCCCATCGCCCCGAGAGTTCCGAGGAAACTGCACTTTGCCGGCACTGTTGCCTGAGACATCGCGGCGATCAGCTTCTCTGCGCAAGCTTCGCGATCCGGCATGCGGACACATGCCCTGGTCAGCGCCGTTCCCGCCACTTTCGCGTCTTCGGCATCTTCCGACTTGACGACGCGGCTAATCAGGAACGGAAGTTCTGAGGGGCCGATGGTCTCTCCCAACGCCTGGAGTGCGGCGCGGCGGGCCTGCGAATCGGGGTCCTCCGCCGCCTTGAGCAAAGTGGGAACTGCGGCCGCGATCCGCCGTTGTCCGGCAAGCTGGATGAGCAGTTGACGGACCTTCCCTTCTGCCTTGGGCAAGCGGGCGGCAACGTCGGCGTCCAGTTCCTTGCCCGGAAGGTCTGCCAGCGCCGATATGGCGGCTTGCGAGACTTCCCCGTCAGTCTCGGTCGCGGCGTCCAACAGCATCGGCACGCACGCGGTGCCGCCTTGGCGGCCGAGCACTCGGATCGCAGCAATCCGCACGTTGGCCGCTCCCTCCTTGGCCGCCACGAGCACCGCCGGTGACGCCGTGGCATCGCTTCGATCGGCCAGCGCAAGAACCAACAAAGCCTGCCGATCCGGCGCGGCTTTGGCCAATTCGGCTTCCAAGGCCGCCGTCGCTTCGCGGCCGGGAAGCTCGCGGGCAACTCGCAACCCAAGCGCGAAGAACGCCTTGTCGGTCGATCGAAGCTGTTCGATCAACAGCGGGACTCCCGCGGCTCCTTGGGCCAGGATCGCTCCGCGAGTCGCTTCGAGGACCTTCTGTTTCGGCACGTCGGCCTTGCGAACCAGCTCATACAGCTTCAGCGATTCGTTGCGATTTGCGGCGGCCAGGTGCCGTTCGGCACAGAGAATACACCCCTCGGCCACGGCGGGCCGAACCGCGGCCGGCGCAGCGGCCAACGACTGTTCCAAGGTTTTCGTGGCCGATTCGCCGCCGATACGGCCCAGCGCAACGGCCGCGGCCGCGGCAACCTCGGCGTCCGCATCCTTCAATCGCGGGATAAGCGCGTCTACCGCCTTCGCGTCACGGCGGACGCCGAGGGAATTGATGGCGCCGACCAGCAGCTTGCCCTTGAGCTTGCCCGTTGCCTCGCGCAACGCGTTGCCGGCGGCCGGATCAGGGATCGCCTCGAGGGCGATCCGCGCCCAAGAGGCGAGCTGTTGGTCTGAAAGAAGCGCCGCCAACGCCGGGACGGCATCCTTGTCGCCGCAGACGGCCAATTGCTTGCAGGTGATTGCCTTGTTCTGCGGTGGCGCGTCCGACTGCAGTATGGCGATGAGCTTGCTCTGATTGTCGGCGCTGGCGCCCGGTGCGGGGGCTTTGGCGCCGGCAGGACCTTTGGCGGAAACGACCGCGGCAGCCAGGGCCGAAATGAAAACGGCGCACGCTGCGAGATACTTGCTCTTGAACATCGTTGCTCTCCATTCTTTCTTGTGATTCAAAGTGAAACCGAGCGGCCGAAGGGGACAGTCCCATTTTCGCGGCGAAATACGCTTGTCTTCATGGTCGGGTCGTGTCCGCCGCGAAAATTGGGACAGTCCCCGCGAACGCTTACGAAAATGTTCAGAACCTCCACGGCTCACGAAGCGCCTCGGACCGTAACCGGTTGGCTTCCGCGTCGTCGAGAAACTCGTTCTTCTTGGGGTCGTAAACGAGCTTGCGGCCGAGAAAGATCGCGATGTTCACGGCGTGACAGGCAATATGCGACTGGCACGTTGCATCGGCGTTGGCCCTTGGTTGGGCCCGCGACTTCACGCAATCGAGGAAGTTGCGGATGTGGAAGGTTGCCGGATACCCGCCGATCTGGGCCACTTGCTTGCCCGCAAGCAGTGCGGGCGAACTGACGGCCAGTTTGCCGCTGTCGCCGGCCTCCACCCAGCCCGCCTCTCCTTCGAATCGCACCGGGCACGAACCGAGCCCGAGCCAGCCGTCGCCGCGGACGACCAGTTTCACGCCATTGGCATAACGGGCCGTCGCTCGGCCGCCCTCGATCGGAAAATACTCGACGGGCGCCGTGTCGTCGGCATTGTTCGCCCATTGGCACATGTCCACGCAGTGCGAGCCCCATTCCAGGATGCCGCCGCCGACAAGCCCGCCCCCTTTCTCGAAGCCGCCGCCGCTGAGGCATCCGCGGCTGAACGGCCGCCAGGCCGCGGTGCCGAGGTACATGTCCCAGTCGAGCTCCTCTTTGGGCGGTTCCGGCATGGCGGGTCCCCAACCGCTGCTCCCGGTTGCCAT
>JBEKCP010000124.1:0-11106 GCA_050014815.1 Thermoguttaceae bacterium
AAGTTTCTCATACGTCCAGCGAAGCATATCCCACTCATACACAACATCCTCAGTAATTGCCTCCATGTTGTGAGTCATGGCATCGCCACCTTTCCTCTCATCTATTGTCATGCTCGATTCCCTCAGTGCTCACTCTTCACCGCCTCCACGATGGCAACCCGAATCTTCTGCTCGAAGCTGCTGGCCAGCCGCTTGGGGTCTTGTTCATGCAACCCCTCCCACTGAGAGGCCGCGTCGATCCCGTTCTGGACCGCTTGCCGAAACCGCGGGCTTTCGCGGGTACGCTCCAAGTCGAGTCCACGACAGGCGGCCCCGGCGACGCCTTGTACGCCAACGCCGCAGCGGGCCATTGCGCGCCACCCTCCGAGACAGGCGCCGTGATCTGCGCCAGCAGTGAAGACCTTCGGCCCCTCACAGGGAGAGTAAGCGAGTGGCAACGACGCCGACAGCGGCGCCCATTGCCGAAACGAACGCGACGGCCAGCAGACAACCCGCTCCGCCCTGAGCTTGGTGCATTGCCTGTCCCGGGGAGATGCCCTGCCGGCGCAGGGCAACGTACCGACGAGCCGCCCGAGCGCTTCCCTGGAGCACGCCGGACTTCCGATCACAGCACGACACATACGTCTCCAACTCCCGGAAGCTTTTTCGCAGCTCGTGCGGTCCCAGGCCAAGTTGCTTGAGGATGGCGACGGCTTCCAGGTCCTCCCGGCCCAGGCCCTCCCGGTCCAGCGACTCCAGAGCAGCCCGGACGTGCGGGTCGGAACGCTGTTGCTCGCCGTACTCGGGCACTGTTACCACCGCGAAGGCCCCGCCGCACGCGCAGACGAACGGCGTCACGTTTCCAGCCACATCCATGTGCCAGGGCTTCCCGCCCTCGACATACCAGGACCGGCCGGCGATGATGTCCGCTTCCAGCCAGAGTTGCTGTACGACCTGACTGCCGCACTTGGCGCAGTGCAAGAAGGTCCGTCCCATATACGTTCCCTCCGAAAGCCGATTTGCCGGGACGACGCTGGAGGCCGGCGGGGCCCGTTCGGGCGGCAGCCGCCCCTGCACCTGAATAACTGATGGTCCGAAGGCCGCGCCACCTCACACTGCGACAATAGCCCGCGTTTCCCAATTGACGGCGTATTTAACGGCCTCGACCTGGCTCTCGCCAGCCGCGAGGATTTCGCCCTTCGTCACCGCCCAGATCTCGCGGTCGGTGAAGCCGGCGTTGACTGCAACCAAGTTTTCCTCGCACAGAAATCCGCGGATTTCCGCCTTGAACTCTTCCCGGTCCGCCACCCGGGCCGGGAGGAGACGCAAGCCGTGATTCGCCGCCGCCCCGGCAAAGCCGTCCGCCCGGTCAAATGGGTCCTTCGCCCCAGACCGATCTTCCCCAACGGGCTCTGCAAATGCGAAACAGATTACTCGATCGTTGGACGGGTTGTCGCTGAGGAGGTCGCGGGTGTACGCGGGGCGCTTGCCCGTGCCGTCGTCCCAAAGAACAATTGCGGTGGGAAACCGGAATCTCGTTTTCATCGCCCTCGCGTCTCCATCAAGCGGCCGGCTTGTGGCCGACTGCGGCCCGCAGACTGATGACCTGATTAGCCGATTCTTGCCGAGATTGTCGCGCCGCTTTGTCTGGCATTATACCACAGGCATCGCGGATCGGAAATGGGTCTAATCTTTAGCGACCCTCCCGGCCCGCAACAGCCGGCTTGGGCCGGTTAGGCGGAAATGAGACGAGCTTTCTGCCGGATTGAGATTGCCTCTTGAGGGGATCGAAACGGGGGCTTTACTCGCCGATGGGCACCTCTTCGCCCACCACCGCCCGCAGACCGCGGGCGATCAGGGCGGCCCGTGGCAGGCGGAGCCGCTTGGCGAGCCGGTCCGTCTGGGCCAACAGCCCCTTCTCCACCGTCACGGAGATCGTCTTCGAGCCTGCACCCGTCGGTGGCCGCCCTCGCTTGCGGGCCCGCTCGAACCGCGCCCGCTCGGCGGGCGTCGAGGGCCGGAAGGTCTCGCTGACAAACTCCTTGTCGAACTCCTTGGTCGCCTGCCGAAGCTCGGCAACGGTCATCTGCTGAAAAGGCTTCTTTTTCATCGCGCCCTCCTGCATTCACGCTTTTTCTCCCGCTCGGTCAGCGGCCGCGCGTGGATCACGTAGGCGGTGTCCTCGTCCCCGGGATCGAGGACGAAGATTACCTGTAGCCAGCGCCCGCCGCGGCCGCGGCCGACCACTCGCCATTTGCCGTCGTCGCGTGCCTGCGGGTACGGCCGGCGAGCGTTTTCCACCACCCGCTGCGCCTCTTCGGGAGAGACGCCGTGCTCGGCAATGTGGTCCGTGTTCCATGCGCTCCAGCGAAACAGCACGACCGTCCTCCCATCAGGATTTTACCATATGGGAAAGTCGCGGGATAGACGACCGCGATTTCCTCGCGGGGGGGGGCGGAAAGGAAGGCAGGCGCGCGGATCGACGGGCGGAAGCGGTCATGGTAGTCCCACTCTCGCAAAATCGCCACTGTCCACCTTTCGGTTCCCCCGCCAACGAGTCGATGACATGAGCCAATATCGGTATTCCGACGAGGTGCAACACCAGCCGGTTCATCCCTTCCGGTCTTCACGGCCCGCAATAGCCGGCTTGGGCCGTTTGGGCGGAAACGAGACGACGTTTCTGCCGGATTGAGACTGCCTCTGTTCGAGGTCCTTGCAGATCGCGTCCAGATCGTAATTGAAACGCCTGGCGTACTCGTCGCGGGCGTTGCGGACTTCGGCCACGATGGGGTCGTCAATCACTGCGCTGCTCCTCAATCTAAGAGCCATCCTACGCCCCCGCGGCGGGCCATGCAACGCTAATGGGTCAGAAGGGCGAGAAAGGTTAGAAGGGTGTGTAGGGTGTGAAAGGAACTTTCGGGCTTTCGCTCTTTCGGGTTTTCGTGATTCGCTTTCCGCCCTCCGCCCTCACCCCCGGGTACCCGCTTGCGGGTGCCTCTCCCACTCGTGCCGCAGCGGCACGCGGGAGAGGGACGCCCACGCCTTCGCCTCCGCAGCCCTCACCCCCTGCCCCTCTCCCGGAGGGAGAGGGGAGCTTGTGAGCGCCCGTTGACGGGCACCGACCCGGGGCCCTACAATCACCCTTATGGCCATATTGCTGGCAGTAAAAGGACTTCCGGCGGGGGAGACCCTGCCGCTGGGGAAAGAAATAACCATCCTGGGGCGGCACCCGGAGTGCGATATCGTGCTCGATTCCGGGGCCATCAGCCGCCAGCATGCCCGCATCCTCCGCGTCGGCGAGGAGTTCTACGTCGAGGACCTCCAGAGCCGCAATGGGACCCAGCTCAACGGCACACCGGTCAAGGGGCGGCAGCGGCTCTCAGCCGGCGACCGGGTCGGACTGTGCGACATCGTTTTCCAATTCTTCGAGCGGCCGGATCAGGTGTCAGGGGTCAGGGGTCAGGGGTCAGGGGACAGGGGTCAGGGGCCAGGGGTCAGGGGACAGGGGACAGGGGACAGGGGACAGGGGTCAGGGGTCTCCGATCGTTCCGATCGGCGGCGGCAGGGCGACACTGGCGCGTTGATGGTCGATGACGAGGCGAGCGGCCCCAGAGCGACGGTGATGTCGCGGGTCGACGTGTCCTCCGGCCACACCAGCCTGCGCCTGGAGGTGAATCCGCAGGCGAAGCTGAAGGCCCTCCTGGAAATCAGCCGGAGCCTGGGCCGCGCCCTGGGGCTGGAGCAGGTCCTGCCCAAACTGCTGGAGAGTCTCTTTGCAATTTTTCCGCAGGCCGACCGCGGACTATTCGTCCTGCCGGATCCGGCTACGGGAAAGCTGGTGCCCAGGGTCCTCAAACATCGCCGCGAGGGCCTGGGCGAAGCGGTCCGGGTCAGCCGGACGATTGTCGAACGGGTGATGGCGAGCAAGGAGGCCATCCTGTCGGCCGACGCCGCGTCGGACAGCCGGTTCGGCATGGCCGACAGTATTGTCGATTTCCATCTCCGCTCGGTCATGTGCGCACCGTTGATCGGCAGCGAGGGCCGGGCGATGGGGGTCGTCCAGCTCGACACGGCGGACCAGCGGGGCCGCTTCAACCTGGAAGACCTCGATCTGCTGGCCAGCGTGGCCTGCCAGGCCGCCATCGCGGTCGAGAATGCCGACTTGCACGAGACGGCCATGCGGCAGCAGGCCCTCGACCGGGAGCTGGGCGTGGCCCACGACGTCCTGCGGGGCTTCCTGCCGGCCGCGCCGCCGCGGATCGGCCAGTACGAGTTCTTCGACTTCTACGAGCCGGCCCACGAGCTCGGCGGCGATTACTACGACTACGTCCCCCTTGGCGAAGGGCGGCTGGCCGTCGTGGTGGCCGACGTATCGGGAAAGGGCATTCCGGCCTCGCTCTTGATGGCCAAGCTCTCCAGCGACGTGCGGTACTGCCTGGCCAGCGAGCCGGCGCCGGCCGACGCGGTCGCCCGGCTGAACCGCACCTTCTGCCAGAGCGGCTGGGCAGACCGCTTCGTGACGATGGTCCTGGCCGTCCTGGATCCGCGGCGGCACGAAGTGACGCTGGTGAACGCCGGACACCTGCCGCCGCTAGTGCGCCGCGGGGCCGAGGTGACCATGGCCGTCCCCGAGGAGGCCGTCCGGTTGCCGCTGGGCGTGGACGAGAACGTCGATTACGTCCAGACGGTCCGTCCGATGGCGCAGGGCGACTCCCTGGCCCTCTACACGGACGGAGTGACCGAGGCGATGAACGAGCGGGACGAGCTTTACGGCTCCCAACGGCTGGCGGCCCAATTGGCCGGCGGCCCGGAGGGCGTCGCCGCCCAGTCGCGGCAGATCCTCCGCGACGTGAAAGAGTTCGTCGGCAGCCGTCCTCAGAGCGACGACATGTGCCTGGTCTGCTTCGGCCGGACGAGCGAGCCGGCATAATCGACACTGTAGCGAGGAAAGCGGGCAATCACGAAAGCCCGAAAGGACGAAAGCCCGAAGAACTGGGGGGGATCCATCGAATGCCTTCCAACCGCTTCCTTCGGTTTTTCGCTTCTTTCGGGATTTCGTGATTTCCTTCCTTTCTCCTTTCTGCGCATGAATACTACTCAGATTGGAACCAGTTCGCTCCTGGGCGGCCGGTTGGCCTATGGATGCTGGCGGATCGCCGGCAACCATCCGGCCCAACTCACGCCCCAACAGGCCGACGCCGGCCGGCGCGCGGTCATCGCCGCCTACGAGGCGGGCTATACGCTGTTCGACCACGCCGACATCTACGGACGCGGTGTCGCCGAAACCCTGTTCGGCCAGGTCCTCAAGGAGATCGCCAGCCTCCGCGACCGGATCGTCATCGCGACGAAGTGCGGAGTTTGCCCGAAGGGCATTCCCGAGCCCAACCTGCCGGCGCGCTGGGATTTCTCGGCCCGGCATATCGTGGCCGCCTGCGATGGGTCGCTCCGCCGCATGGGGATCGAGACGATCGACCTTCTGATGCTCCACCGGCCCGATTACCTGGCCGACCCGGAGGAAGTGGCCCGGGCGTTCACGGACCTCAAGGCGTCGGGCAAGGTCCGGTTCTTTGGGGTGAGCAATTTCCGGCCGTCGCTGGTAACGGCCGTCCAGGCCGCCTGCGAATTCCCGCTGGTTGCGCACCAGGTCGAGATCAGCCTGGCGAAGCTCGACGCCTTTACGGACGGCACTCTGGACCAATGTCTCCAGGATCGCATGACGCCGATGGCCTGGAGTCCCTTGGCCGGCGGACTCCTGGGCGAGGGCGCCACGCGGCTCCTGCCCGCGCAGCAGGGCTATCGCGTGGCGCCGATTGTCACGATGCTGGATGAAATGGCCCGTGAGCATGGCGTCAGCCGCGCGGTCATCGCCCTGGCGTGGCTCTTGAAGCATCCCGGCAAGATCGTTCCCCTCGTCGGCTCGACGAACCCGGATCGCATCCGCGATGCCGCGAAGGCGGCCGATCTGGACTTGAGTCGCGAGGAGTGGTATCGCCTGCTGGAGGCCGCGCGGGGCGAGCCGCTGCCGTAACGTGCTGATATCGATCATTTCGGTGATCTCAACGAAATGATCGTCGGTGCGATTGGCGGAATCGAAGCAGTCCGTGACTTACCGCAGCGGCGAGTAATCGGTGGCCTTCAGGTTCTTGCCCTTGATCTCCTTGACCAGCACGCCGTCCCGCTCCGAATCGGCCTTGACCTTCTTCCATTCGGGGTCGGCCCAGAAGGCATCCCACGCCTTCTTCTGCGCCTCGACGCTGGGGAAGGCAACGATGTAGATCAGCGTATCCTTCGCTTCTTCCCCTTCGGTGGGCGTCCAGAAGCCGATCAATTCCATTCCGTGCTTCTGGAACAGTTTGCACGCGTGGTCGCGGAACCGCGCGTGCAGGGCTTCCATCTTGCCCGGATTGACCTTGTAGGTCCGCATGTCATAGACCTTGCCGGCCGGCGGGTTGTCTGCGGACGAAGCCGGAGCACCCCGCAGGGCAAGAACACCGATCAAGACGCCCAGAGCCACCGAAATGCACATAGTCCTTCTCATGGCGAATTCCCTTCTGTTGGTGTGACGGTTACAACGTTGGAGTCCTTGCGATCATGGGATTGCCTCGCGGGCCTTGCCGCCGCTGAGGCAGGCGGCGCGGAGGGCCGCCAGGGTCCGTAGGGCGGGCTTCGGCGCTCGCCGCGGGCCCAGCAGGCCGGCATGGGGAAAATCGTGCGGTTGGCTGTCCCGCAGTTGGTTCCAAAACACCCCCAGGACGCTCGGCTTCGCGAGCATCAGCGGCACGTACCGGGCGGTCCAGGCCTGCTGGGTTTCAGGGGTCCAGGTTCCCGCCGGGATCCGGACCTTCCGCTCCACCAGCGGATCGTTCCCGTCGCCACTCGGGATGCTCAGCGAGACCAAAAGCGGCAGGCCCAGCAGGCTCCAATGGTCCAACCGCCGGCTGATCTCCAGCTCGGTCGGCGGCAGCGTGCCGCCGCGGAAACAGCCGAGGTTCATCTCGAGCATGAGGGCCCGCACGTCGAGTCCGGCCCGGACCAGGGCGTCGGCGAAAACGAGCGGCGGCGACTCGGCCGTCCGCCGGCCCAGGTACTCGCCCCACGGTTGATCGACCGAGACGATCGTCGGGGTGGCGGGATCGAGCTTCCGGACAAGATCCAGGGCGCCGGCGGCCAACCGCAGGTTCTCTTCTTCAGTGAGGGAGAGCACTTCAGCGGTGTTGGCGCGGGAGGCGCACAGCCAGAGGTCGACCTTGCCCCGGTACCGCTCGACGGCCGCCCGGATGAAGTCGGCCGCGGCCGCCATCACGTTGTCGGAGTCCTCTTCCCAGAGGTAGACCCAGTCGGGCAGACCCCGGGGATCGAGTTGCACCAGCGGGCCGGCGCAGACCTTCAAGCCGTTGGCGCGACACCATGCGACGTGCTCGTCGCAGGCCGACCAGGAGAAGTCACCCTCGCTGGCCTCGATGTCCCGCCAAGAGACGGCGACCATCGCGGCGTTGAAGGCGGCCAGGAACATTTTGGCCGAGGCCTCGTCCAGGGCGGGCCCACTCAACTCCGCACCCAGGAGCGAGGGCAAACGGCCGCCGGCCCGCCGCCGGGCCGCGATCACCTGCTCGGCATACGCCCCGGCCAGAACCTGCGAAGCGTCCAAGGCCAGCCGGATCGCCCCTTGCGCCTTGGCCGACGACTCTACCGGATCCTCCTGTTGAATCACGGCCCAGCCGAACAGCCCGAGCGACTCGGCCAGCTTGTCGTGGGCCTCTTTCGGAATCGAAAGCCCGATCATCTGCCACTCGAACACCTGGTCCCGAAGCCGGTGGAGGGTGCCGCGGGCGAGTTCCAGGGGGAGGTGGTAGGGCTCGGGGCGCTCGATGAGGGTGGCGGTCGAGAGCCCCAGCAGGCCGTGCCGTGGTACCGCCCAGGGGAGCGTGAGGCAGGCCGAATCCGCCACCCCCCTCTCCAGCGTCAATAGGTTCCCGTCGTTCTCGACCCGCACCGGCCAGGGCGCCCGGTCAGCGCCCGAAAGATAAGCCAATTGCAGCACTTCGTCCGTGATGCGGTCGGGCGGCGTCACAAGAAAGCTTATCTGCCCCATCGGGTGGCAATCCTCCCACGGCGGGCGAAAATCCCTGCCGGCAAGTCTACCGGAGGGGGCCGCCGGGTTCAAGCGGCTGGCGGCTGGTCAACGACCGGCGATGCCGGTATATTTGGTCTTCGATCTCAAGTCGCAAATCGGAAATCTCAAGTTTCCAATCCACATCCCCCGGACGCCGGCACCGCGTAGGCGTGGTGGGGGGCTTTCCCAAATCCCCAAATCCCCAAATCCCTAAATCCCCAATCCCTATGACCTCCCCGATAGTTCTCCAGACTTCGTTGCCGAACCTGCCCGTGCGGCGCGGTAAGGTCCGCGACGTCTACGACCTGGGCGACCGGCTCCTGCTGGTGAGCACCGACCGCCTCAGCGCGTTCGACTGGGTCCTGCCGACCGGCATCCCCGACAAGGGGCAAGTGCTGACCCGGATCGCGGCCTTCTGGTTCGACCGTCTTGGCGAGCCCAACCACGTAATCACCACCGACGTGGCGCGGATGGACCTGCCGCCGGACATCGACCGCCGCGAACTGGCCGGCCGATCGACGCTCTGCCGCAAGGCCACGGTCGTGCCGATCGAGTGCGTCGTCCGCGGCTATCTGGCAGGCTCCGGCTGGCAAGAGTACCAGCGGAGCGGGACGGTCTGCGGCATCCGGCTGCCCAACGGCCTCGTGGAGAGTTCCAGGCTGCCCGGGCCGATCTTCACGCCGGCCACCAAGGCGGAGACGGGCCACGACGAGAACATCTCGCTGGAGCAGGCGGCCGGGATCGTGGGCCGCCCGATGGCTGAAGAGCTCCGCCGCCGCAGCCTGGACGTCTTCCGTCGCGGCGCGGAATATGCCCTCCAGCGCGGCATCATCATCGCCGACACGAAATTCGAGTTCGGCCAGGTCGATGGCGGCCTGCTGCTGATTGACGAAGTGCTCACGCCCGACAGTTCGCGGTTCTGGCCGGCGGACCAATACGCCGCGGGCCGCTCGCAACCTTCGTTCGACAAGCAGTTCGTCCGCGACTGGCTCTCGGCCAGCGGCTGGGACAAGAACAGTCCCCCCCCTGCCCTGCCCGACGACATCGTCGCGAAGACGCGGGCCAAATACGTCGAGGCGTTCGAGCGGCTGACCGGGCGGAAATTCTAGTGGTCCGCCAAGTTCACAATGATAGGTTGGGTGCCCTGCCGGCTTGCCCAGCAGTGTGGAAGCACGGTTGGAGAAGCCAACCGTGGCACCCTGCGCAGCGACGTGCCTGTCCCCTTTTCCCCGCAGGTGAGGTTGCAGGCACGACAACGTGGTGGTAGACTCGGGAGCGAAAGGGGTGCAACATGGCGACGCTCTCGTGCCCGCGCTGTCAAAAAACCTTTGCCCTGGCCGACGCTCTCTTGGGCCCTGTCGTCCGTTGCCCATGGTGCAGCAGCCAGTTCGAGGCCCCGGCAATTGCCGCCGCGCCGCCGGCGGGCCAGGGGCCAGCGGGGGCGGTTGTTCCGCCGCCGTCCCCGGCCCCTGGCGCGGAACAGGCCGGGGCGGAAACTGCCGTAGAAGGATTCAAGAACTGTCCCTACTGCGGCGAGCAGATCCGCGCGCGTGCCGTCAAGTGCCGCTATTGCCACGAGGTGCTCGGAGCGCCGGGTGCGGGGCCGGCCCCGGGCCAACCTCCGCCGGCCAACGGCCCTGCCTGGTCTTCCACGTTCTTCCCCGCCGGCTACCTGGAGCAACAGACGAGGCAGTGGGCGATGTTTTTGCACTTCTCGCTGTTGGCCGGCTTCATGGTGCCCCTGGCGGGGCTCATCCTGCCCATCGTCCTCTGGCAAGTCAAAAAGAACGACCTGCCCGGAGTCGATGTCCACGGCAAGGTGGTCGCCAACTGGATCATTAGCGAGCTCTTGTATGGGGTCGGCTGCATTGTGCTCGCATTCTTGGTCGTTGGGATATTTCTCCTCCTGGGCCTGATGGTGCTCGGCGTGGTGTTCCCGATCATCGGCGGCATCAAGGCGAACAACGGCGAGCTGTGGCGGTACCCGCTCTCGATCCAGTTCTTCAAGTAGGAAGTCCATGCTTAGCCGCGAGACCCTGGAACAGTACCGCCGCATGACGCCGGGCGAGCGGCTCAAACTGACGCTCGAGATGATCGACGAGTCGATACCTTATCTCTTGCGCGGCACGCCGGAACAGGTGGATCGGCGTTTCGAACTGCTCCGGCGGCAGAACGACGAGCGGAACTTGCGCATGCTGACCGCCATTGCAAGGACGCGGAGGCCGCCATGAGCGACTTGAGTTGTGCCGTCAAGAATTTCGTGCGGTTGTTCGAGCGACTCGGAGTGCCCTATGCGCTGATGGGCGGACTGGCCGTCCGCGTCTACGGTATTCCGCGTCCGACCTACGACGTCGATTTCACGGTTGCTATCGCTCGAAGCCGCCTGCCGGAACTCTACGCGGCCGTACGCGATCTTGGCTATACGGTGCCGGAGCAATATGCGACCGGCTGGGTAGACAACGTGGCGGGAATGCCGGTCGTAAAGGTCCGCCTATATCTGGAGGGCCGCGGAATCGACGTAGATATCTTCCTGGCAGAGTCCGATTACCAGCGGGAGGTTATTGCACGTCGCACGCGGCAAGAGATCGAAGGGCGCGCCGTTTGGCTGGTGAGCCCGGAAGACCTGATCCTCTTGAAGCTGATCGCGCACCGGCCGCGCGATCTTGGCGATGTCGGCGACATCCTTTTCACCCAGGGCCGACTCGACGAAGAATACCTGCGTCGTTGGGCCCGGCAACTGGGCGTGCTTGAGGAGCTGGAACGCGTCCTGGCCGAGCAGTGAGCGTGGTTCCGGTCAAATCGCCCTATCCGAGGTTGGCGGGTCTAGGTAGAATGGGATGTTAAACCGAGAATAAACAACATGTTGCGATACCTTACCGCCGGCGAATCTCACGGCAAGGCCCTGGTGGCCCTAGTAGACGGCTTCCCCGCCGGGGTGCAACTCAGAGCCGAGGCGATCGACGCCGAGCTTCTGCGGCGCCAGGGCGGCTACGGCCGGGGCGGCCGGCAGCAGA
>JBEKCP010000125.1:0-19949 GCA_050014815.1 Thermoguttaceae bacterium
TCGGCACCGCGGGGGCGCCGAGCACCCCCGGCCCGCCCACCCCCAAGCCGGGCGCCCTCGGCACGGCCTCGCCGCAGAAGATCGTGTTGATGCCCTCGGCCGGCAACTTCGGCGGCGTCGTCCCCACCAACAACCTCACCACCGCATATCCCGCAACGGGGACCCAGATCAAGCAGCCCGTGGGCATTCCGGTCGGCGGCGGCGGGCGGGCGGGCTCGCCGCGGGGCACCCCGCTGCCGTCAGGCTGGACCAACCAGGGGCAGACCTGCCCCAACGGCATCGGCCTGAGCATCTCCGAGCCCCTGTTCTCCAGCGGCTACTATCCCGAGCCCACGGTCAAGGGCCCGGACGGCGTGACCGAATGGTACGGCGACTACCAGATGCAGAATGCCGACCCGGTCACGGGCGGCGGACTGTTCCGCGACTACCCGCTCGAATCGACCGTGACCCAGGACCCCAATGTCCCGGGCGTCGCCAACTTCCCGATCGTCAAGGACAACATCGTCGCCACCGGGACCACGATGTACTACAAGACCGTCTTTCTCCAGCGGCTGGCCAACCCTTCGGCGGCGTATGACCCGGTGAACAACCCCTACCGCACCGTCGATTGGATGCCGATCGACTTGACGGTCTTCAACGGCGAGGACCAGATGTTAAAGGGGACATGGCAGGCGGCAATAGCGGCGGCGAACGCGGTGAACCTGGTGAAGAACCCGAATTACCCGCCGATCGATGCCGCCACCCCGTGGGACCCGGACGACCCGACGTACGGCTACGCCGACACGCAGGGAGGCAACCTCCGCTTCTCCTCGCGGCAGCGGGGCACCTCTGCGAACGCCGCCGATCCCCACTACACGGGCAACGTGGCCTGGAACCTCTGGGCCCAGATCAGCGACCTCCCGCTCCCGGCGGTCGCCGGCACCCAGATGGCCGGCGGGCAGCCGATCCGCTTCCCCTGGGACCTCCAGCACACGCTGGGGTACCTGAATTCGCCGTTCTGGAACCCGCAGGCCGCGGGGCAGATCTGGCCCATCCAGGGTGGGCAGCCCCCCTGGATCACAAGCAACACACCGAACATGTCCGGTGCCGCCCCTTACTTTGGCGATCCGCTGCCAAGCCCAACGGGGCAATCCGTATTCCCCTGGCTCACCTGGAATGGCCGGCCGTACGTGAGCGAGCTGGAGCTCCTCATGGTGCCGGCGAGCCATCCGGCCCGCCTCCTCTGGGAGTTCAGCTTCGTCTACGCGCCGCCGGGGCCAAACCCGTATCAGGACCCCGGCTCGCCCCAAATGGTCGCCTACAACCACCTGCTGGACTTCTTCCAATCGAAGCAACCCGGACAGGCCGGTATGGCGATGGAGCTGCACCGGCTGCTGGAGTTCGTCGGCGTGCCGTCGCGGTTCCCGTGCTCCGAAACGCAAATCAACCCGAACAACGCTATCGGCAACCCGGGGGCCCATTGGTTCCATCCGCCGTTCAACCGGGTCTCCAACTACCGCGACCCCGGGCGGATCAACCTCAATACGATCCCCAGTATCGAAGTCCTCCAGGGGCTGTTGAATTACTACCCGGGCATGGGCGATGGCGCGTCGATCCAAGCGTTCTGGTCGCAGTTCATCCAGAGCCGGCACGGCGGCACGGGCGCGGCGGACGATGTTACGCTGCCGGGCGCGACGTTCCCGACCCGGTTCGCCAATCCCTTCCGCTCGCCCGGCGGGGCGGTGATGCAGGCGGGCGTGTTGCCCTCCGGCAACCAGAAGGAAGTCGACGCCACGTTGCTCCGCTCGGATCCGACGAACGGGACCCGCCCGTTCTTCCAGACGGACGCTTCTGTCGTCGCAACACCGCTGCCGTGCGGCGACTTCAACCGCAACGCCTTCTTCCGTTACGAGGGCCTCCAGCGGCTCGGGAACCTCGTGACGACCCGCTCGAACGTCTTCGCCGTCTGGATCACGGTCGGCTATTTCGAGGTCATGCCCCATGGCGTTGACGCCGGGCATCCCGACGGCTGCGAACTCGGCCAGGAGTTGGGCACCGACACGGGGCAGATCGAGCGGCACCGGGCGTTCTACCTCTTCGACCGTTCGATCCCGGTCGGCTTCATCCGCGGCCGCGATGTCAACCCGGACAAGGCCCTGCTGCTAAGGAGGTTTATTGAGTAAGGGAGAGGGAGACAAGGAGACAGGGAGACAAGGAGACAAGGAGACAGGGAGACAAGGAGACAGGGAGACAAGGAGACAGGGAGACAGGGGGACAAGGAGACAGGGAGACAGGGGGACAAGGGTGGCGAAGATCCAGAGACATACGGATCTTGACGTATACAAGAAGGCGTTTGAGGCCGCGATGCAGGTCTTTCAGGCGTCGAAGGGGTTTCCGAAGGAAGAGACCTATTCGCTCACCGACCAGATCAGACGCTCCTCGCGGTCGGTGTGTGCGAACCTGGGCGAGGCCTGGCGAAAACGCCGCTACGAGGCGGCCTTTATTGCCAAGCTTTCGGACGCCGAGAGTGAAGCCGCCGAAACGCAGGTTTGGCTCCAATTCGCGGTCAAGTGCCGCTATCTTGCCCGCGATCGCGCTACCCCCCTCTACCGTGCCTATGACGAGGTTTTGCGAATGCTCGTCGCGATGGTCAACACGGCCAAGTCATGGACCATCACGCCCCCCTAAACTCCGCTCACTCCTTGTCTCCTTGTCTCCCTGTCTCCCTGTCTCCCCCTCTCCTGCCCCTTGCCCCGAAAAGCTTCCTTGCAAGGGCTTTTCCGAAGTGGTAGGATAGTTCTTGGGCAAGTACACCCTGCGCCGGCGGGCCAGGGCAGGCACTCGGGCGGGGGCGTGAAGGAGGCTTCAATGGCACGGCAATACCGATCGAAGATCGGCCGGTCAAAGATCGGCCGAGGGTTCTCCCTCGTCGAACTCCTGGTGGTCATCACCATCATCGGGATCCTCGCGGGACTCCTCCTGCCGGCCGTGCAGTCCACCCGGGAAGCGGCCCGGCGGGCCCAGTGCGAAAACAACCTCAAGCAGTTCGCCGCCGGCGCCATGCAGCACGAGAGCCTGACGGGCTTTTATCCGAGCGGGGGCTGGGGCTGGTTCAGCATCGGCGATCCCGACCGCGGTTACGGCGCCACGCAGCCCGGCGGATGGCTCTACAACCTCCTGCCGTTCATTGAGGAGATGCCGCTGCACGACCTCGGCGTGAACATCGCGTACAACGTGAGCAGCAGCAGCGACCCGGGCACGCAGCAGCGGATCCAGTTCGCGATAACGATGGTTCAGACGCCGCTGAAGATCGCCAACTGTCCCAGTCGGCGGCGCCCCGGACTTTACAAGAAGCCCTCGAACGGGACCTTCGTGGCAAACAACTATGGCGGCGTCAGTAATCCCGCGAACAACAACGTCGTCGCCCGGACCGACTACGCCGCTTGTTGCGGCGTCAACGGTGGAACGGAGATCGACGGCGGGGCCGCCGACCCCGGTTGGACCTTCCCCCCGTCGCCCGCGTCGCCCTACCCCAACGTCACCTGTCCCTACGATGTTGCCGGCCTTTTCAACAGTTGGACGGGCGTGACTTTCCGGTGCAGCCAGATCGGCACCGCCCAAATCAAGGGCGGCACCGGCAACACCATCTTGTACGGCGACAAGTACGATTGCGCCACGGTGTACTCCAACGGCGGATCGGCCAGCGAGAACGAGAATCAGTACGTGGGCATGGACAACGACATTTCTCGTTCGACCTGCAGCCTCCCCATGCACGACCGCGACCAGGTCAATTCGGCGACCATGTTCGGCGGTTGCCATCCCGCGTGCATCAACTTCGCTTTCTGCGACGGCTCGGTCCGGTCTCTGAACTACAACATCGATTTCCCGACGTATCAGCAATTGGGGCGGCGCGTCAAGACGGCGCAGGTCGATGAATCGCTGGTCAAGTAGGGGCTGGCACACTAATCCCCAATCCCTAATCCCTAATCCCTTCGTTCTTCATTGCGCGGACGTGGCACAACAGGCAGGGCATGAAGACCATGCCGCCGCAGCCGGGACACCGCCGCGGCGGGCCGGCCGGCGGGAAAAAGCCCCCAAGTTCGTCACGCCGGTCCAGGTAGTCGGGCCGCGTCCCCAACGCAATCGCATTGACCGTCCCGCGGCTGACCCCGAGCCGCCGGGCGATCTTCCGCTGCGACATGGCGCCCTGGTCCAACAGGTGGCGAATCTCGTCGACGACCCCGTGCGCGATCATGGCTCCTCCTCGGCGCCGTCCTCTGGGGCCTGCTCCCAGAAATCGCCGTAGTCGGGCTGGGGCTCGTCGGCTTCCTCATCCACGGCGAAAACCTCGAAAAGATCGTCATCGCTTGGCATGAGTCACCTCCCGGAGAAGAGATATCATGTACGCATGTACATTACTACGAACCGGCCAAATTTGCAAGGGACGAATCGGACATCTATTGCCGATTTGTGTTAGATACCCGCCAGAGGTGGGGGTGGGAGGGTGGGAAACGGGCCTTTTCTCTAGAGAAAAGCAACCTTGTTCGCGTATTCTGCACCCACTGCCGGCTCGACGCTGACGATGGCGAAGACCCTGCCGCTGGGCGGGTCCCAAGCGGTTGTGTCGCAGGAAAGGGGGCGGCAAGAGGCATTCGAGGCCGCAGGACGGGCCGTCCGATGGAGGAAGAAGGGACCGGCCCTTTTTCCCCCGAGGCCCCACCATGTCCGTTGATATCGTCCGAGCCGTCTTGGTGCTCGCGTTCTCCGCCCTCTGCGGCCTGGCGGCCCAGATCCTCGTCGAGAACCATCGCAACGAAATGTCGCGACGCCAACACGCGCCCTGACGGGCTAGTGCTCTGTCCAAGTTGAGTTTACGGGTGCCACGGTTGGCTTGTCCAACCGTGTTTTCGGCACTGCTGGGCAAGCCAGCAGTGGCACCCAACTCGTAAAGTCGAGATGGACAGACCGCTATTGTTTGTCGGGAACCTTCACGCCCCGTTGGACGACGGCCAGCATGGCCGCCCGGATGCTCTCGGGCAGGCCCGGCCACGCATCAATGACCCGTGCCAATTGCGGGTCGGGGGGCTGCGGCTGCTTGCCGATAGGGGCTGGCGGCCGCTGGGCGCAAAGCGTGGCGTCGCCCGCAAGGAGCTTTGATAGATCGGTAATCGGGGCCTGTAGTTCGACGCTTCGGGGGACTGCGGGGGCCTGCTGCGGCGCGCGGGGAAAAGGGGACAGTCCCCATTTGCCGGAACGGCCCGAAGGGTGCTTCGCACAAATGGGGACTGTCCCCTTTTCCTCGCAGGGGCGACCGGTCGAGGACGATTGCGGCCGTGGGCAAGGCTGCGCTGTCATGCGGCGATCCAATCTCTAGTTCGTAGTCTCCGACCCCGGACCTGACCGCAATTTTGGATTTTGGATTTCAGATTTTGGATTGGACCCCAGCCAGACGACCAGGCTTTGCGCCGTACCAGAATCAGCAATCCAAAATCCAAAATCGGCAATCCAAAATCCCGCCGAGCGTTCAGGCCGCTTCAGACGTGGTTTTGACGTCGGCCCAGGATCGCTTGTATTGGAGGGCCTCGATCAGTTCGGCCACTGTGAGCGTCCGGTTCTCCAGTTCCAGCGGAATCTCCATGCCCGGATCGCACACCAAATCGACCGTTCCGTCCTCGCCGATCAGTTCGTCCAGTTCGCGGAGGAGGCCGTCCTGGACCGCCTGGCGGACCAGGTGGCCGCGGGTCGCCGAGATCTCGCCGGCCCGATCCCCAAGGCTGTCCGCCGCTCGTTTGGCCAGGGCCGGCAGGTACTCGCTGGGAATCTCGATAACCTTGGGAAGATAAACCTTCACTTGCATGGTACTTCTGGCTCCTCAATAGGGGAGAAAAAGGGGACAGGTACAATTTGCCGGAACGGCCCGAAGGGTGCTGCGCACAAATTGTACCTGTCCCCTTTTTCGTTCCCATACGACCTATCGGCAATCCGGTTGTGACGATTACACCGATTTTTTCGTTTTTGCGGCCGGGGGGACGGTTTAGCGAATGCCCGCAAGCGATTGAACGATGGTTGCCACGATCGTTGCCGTGTCGAATTGCCCCACGGCGTGGGCAGCGACCTCGCGGCGGTCGAGCCCATGGCATAGAGCGACGGCCTGCCGGCAGGCCTCCGTCTCGAACCGCGGGAGCAAGACGCCGGTCCGGCCATCCTGGACGAACGGGGCACCCGTGGGTAACCCTATGGCGGGGCAACCGGTCAGGAGGATCTCGGCCAGGGCCAGCGGGCCCCGATCGTCGTCGGAGCAGTACAGGCAGCACCGCGACCGCCGGGCGGCCTCGAAGAGGTGCTCCCGGCGATAACGGCCGTAACGAAGTCGGACAGAGCGGGGCCAGAGTCGGCAGAGGGCGTCGATGACCTCCCGGCACACGCCCGACTTCTCGTAGATCAACAGATCGTACTCCGCCGGCAGCGGGTTGCCGGGCCGCGGGTCGATCGGATACGGCCACACGACGATCGGCGCGTGGTTGGCCGGGCCGAGGTGCCGGTGGATCAGGTCCCGATACCACGGCGATTCGGTAAAGAGCAGCCGGCAGCTTGCAGCGCGGCAGATTTCCCGCTCGGCCTCGATGCCGCACGGGTGGCGGCTGTCGGCGAAGAGGATGTTCGGGCCGGCCACCAGCGGGCGGGCGGTCCTTGCACAAAGGGCGGCCGGCTCGCGATCCTCCCAGCTCCAGAACCACGGGATGTCGCCGTCGCGCAAGGGGCCGCCGATTTTGAGCCATTCGGGCGCCGATGCGCGGATGGCCCGCTGCAGCGCATATTGCCCGTTGCCCGGCCCGCGGCCGCTCGGCGCTCGCACTTCGCGGATCAAACGAATGGTGGGCACGCGAGGGATTAGGGGTTGGGGAGCGGGACTCGGCGATTCTCCTCTTGCATCTCACCGTGGGGCAGCCTAATGGGGTCGCTGGACTCGACTTCGCATGCCGGCAATGCGTTCTTGATCTTCGCCACGCCCTCCTCGGTAACCTTTGTGCCTTTGATGTTCAGGTGGCGGAGATTCTCTAAGCCGGCAAGGTGTTGCAGCCCGGCGTCAGTGATGCGCGTGCGGAGGAGTTCCAAGTCTGTTAGCTGCCTGAGCCCCTTCAAATGCTCGACGCCGGCGTCGCCGATTTCGGTCATGGACAGGTACAGTTGCTGCAAGCGGGGCAGTTCCTCCAGGTGCCGCAGGCCGGCGTCGGTGATTTCGGTCCCGCTGAGATCAAGGCGATGGAGCCGGGGCATGGCCTTAATGCGTTCAAGTTCGGCGTCGCCGATGTTCGTGAGGTCGAGGTCCAAGTCCTCGAGTTTAGTCAGTGTCGTTAGGATCTCGAACTCGGGGCTCACTTCCGCGTTCTCCGGCGTGCTGGGATCGCGCGGGTGGCGGAGCTCTAGTATGTGCATCAAGCCAGTTTCACCAAGCGTGCCGCGGCAGCAGACCCGCGTGAGACAGTCCAACTGACCAAGGTACTTGAAGTCGGCGTCCGATGCGACGTATGCTGCCACGACCCTCCTGAAAAAGTCGTCCCCGAGCAGCCTCCGCAGCCACAACGGCCCCGGCGGCGGCGTCGGCGACGGAAAGGGTCTGCCGTCTTCGTGCTCGTACCATACCAAACCGCCCGACCTCTTGATTGCCGCCACGGCCTCCCGTTGCCGCTCCGCCCTCCGCATCCTATTGGCTACCAGGCTCATGCCAACGCTCACGAGGAGCATGAGCAATAGGAGCGTCCGCAGGCTGTACTGGTACCAGCGGTGACGCGGCTTGTCGTCGGTCGTCTTCGGTTGCGAACACATGGCCTATGGCACTAGCCCCAAAACGTAAGGCGTCCGGGATGTCATCATACCGCGGCGGTGCGGCCCCCGCCGGCTTGGCCGGCGGCGCCCTATTCCAGCCTGACGTGGAGGGTCACTTCGATTATGCGTCCACCCCGTCTAATCGCTATTGGGACGTTATCTCCATCCCGCGCGCCGAGGACATGGCGGATTTCGGAGAGCGTAAGTGCCGCCGCCTTCCTGCCCTGAATCGTCACGACCTCGTCCCCCGGCCGGAATCCAGCGACCTCGGCCGGACTATTGCTATCGACCATCGCCACCTCGGTCGTGCCGTCCCGCTGAATAAGGTGCAATCCTGTTGAATTGTGAAGGTCTGGTTCATCATAATGCGCGCCCCGCAGGAGATATAGCCTCTTCGCGGGGAAATCCAGGGTCACCTTGAATCGTCTCAGGTACGACAGGCCCACCTTGCTGGATTCCGAGCGATCGAAGAGCAGCTTCTCGTGCCGGAACGTGCCGAAGCAGAACTCGGCGACCCTGCCGACGGGCTGCGAGCTGCTTCGAGCCACATCCGCGACCTCGTCGAGGCCGACGATCGCGAGCCGCCGGCTGTCGGCGAGCCTGTCAAAGGTCGAGCGCCGCAGGCTCCCAGTCGAAGTGCAGCCCGTGTCGAGAATGAACGACTCCCGGATGTTCCCGGCGACGGCGCCGGCAACCACGATCTGCCCGGAGGAATTGTAGTCGAAACGGAAGCTCTCGCCCCAATTGCGGCCCCCAACTTTTGGATCGAGCACATTGAGGCGGCGGCGGTCGAAATCGATTCGTATCACCGAGCGCCGGAGGGCGGGCACCCCGATAACGCCGAACATTCGATGGCCGGTGACCTGGCGAAGCCATGCGAGGTCAACGCATGCCACCAGCTCATCGGGCGCGACGGCCAAGGAGCCGCGGCCGATTTTCATTCCGGGTGTTCGGTACAGCCCGGACGTAACGCTATCCTCGTCCGCGCTCAAGTCGCATACTCCCTGCGCCTCGCCCAGGCGCGGCCGCAGCGACCGATCGAGGACGGTTACGCCAGTCCCGGTGTCAAGACCGAACTCGTACGTCTTGCCGGCAATTCGGACGGGCACAAAGAAGAGGTCGCTCCACGGGTCGATGGGAAATGACTCTTGGATCTCTGATGCGCGGCGATCCTCCGCATCGGCCCCATGGGGCTGTAGCGCAATCGCCAGGCCAAGAGAAAGGATTTGGACCGCGACGAGGCAGACGCGGGCCTGGGCCATGTTCTCCCTCACCACGGGTCGACGAACCCGACTCAAACGATTGCGCGCAAAAGGCATTCCACTGAACCTCCCAGCGCTCTTTTCGTGGCCCATTCTCCCTGCGCTCACAGGACCAACTATTGGGGTCAGAATTCGATTTTGTATATCAGGCCATAGCTCGAATGCTTCGGGTCCTTCCAATTGGGCTTGAAATTGCCACCGGTTGGCTCGCCCGAAAACCGACCGTAGTGCCATGAGCCTGGCTTCGCCCACTTGCCATAGTGGTTCGGCCCGAGTGGGTGCTCGTAAGGGGGGGTGTAGAGTTCAAGGTCATGTGGATCGATCGGCCAGGGTTTCTTTTGCGGCGGCGGTGGAGGGAGCTTCGGCGGCGCAAGGGTTTTGTCGGGCCCCTGCCAAGTGCCGTTCGGCATCGACCTGTACCAACCGGACGCGGGGCCGTCGCCTGGAACGTAGGCCCACCCATCGCCGTTATTCCACCACGGCCGCCCATCCCGATCCTGTACCCATCCGGGCGCTGACGTTCTGGGAACGGCAGACGCGGTTGCGTCGCCGGAACCGCCCGTAGGCCGATCGCGATCGCCCGATTTCCGCCGCGGAGCCTGCGTTATGGGCGTTGGCCCTTGCCGCCGCGAGTATTGCGACCGTCCGCCGCCAATCGTTGTGCGCGAACCCTGTCCCGGACCGGCATCGGAACCGCCCGTGGTCCACCTGCCTCGCCAATCCCTGGGCTCGTCGGGGTTGAAGTTGTACTCGCGGAGAATCCCGGCGGCCGAGTTCCCGCGGAAACCGTGCAGAATCGCGTCGAGAAATTCTTCGTAAGAAATGTCCGCAGCCGGCCCAGCGGGCTTATCTCTCGAATAGCCCTCGTCGAGAACGACGGCGGCGAGGGCGGCGGCGCTCGGAGGATCGCGCCTGCCGAGAATGGCCGCGAGAAAATCCTCCTGGCTCAACGACGGGTAAACTCCCGAGTTGCCCATGTCAATCCCCTCTTGTTGAAAGCTGTTGTAGTGTACAGATTCCCAGATTCCAATGCAACGGTCATTTCGGGCCACGAAGGAACCATTTCGTGCTTTCATCGTGGTGCCCTCACCCCCGGGTACCCGCTTGCGGGTGCCTCTCCCGGAGGGAGAGGGGAGGTATTGTCGGCCAACCGATCAAAACATTCTCGCTCGAACTCCGGGCACGATTTGCGGGCGATGGAGATCGATTGCCGGCGGATCGGCAACCACCAACTCGGTCTTCTCGGCGCGGACTCGGCCAAGCCGTTGATAGCCCTCGGGGCCCAAGCCCGACAGGTGCCGTCCGCCGCCCCAGGGATAAACGTAGAACGGCGGGAAGCCCAGCGCGCAGGGATCGGCTTCGGTGGCGCCGGCCCGGACAAACCGGCGGGCGAGGGCTTGGTCCTCTCCGTTGTCCATGGTCGGGTAGCCGCCGACGGCGTCGAAGAGTCTTCGATGGTAGGCCCAGCCGCCGTGGAACAGGCCGCCCGTGCGGTGCTGCGTCAGGGCGCCGTCGGGCTGCGGGTGCAGGACCAGCGAAGGGCGGGACCAGGCCGCCCGTTGGAGCGCGGTCACCGAGGCGCGGAGGGCCCAGGGCAGATAGAGATCGTCGTCATCCCAGACGGCCAGCGCCTCGACGTCGCCCGCGGCCAAGGCCGCGGCTGCATTCCGCTTCTGGCCGAGACTCGGGAACCGCCGGGCCGTGGAAACCAGCCGCCAGCCGTCGCCCCGTTGGTTCTCGTATTGTCCGGCGTCGTCCAGCACGACCAGCTCGCGGGCGGCGGCCGGGTAGTCCTGTTCCAGGAAACAGCGGATCATCTGGCCGAGTTCCCGGGGACGCAGGTACGTGACGCAAACGGCGGCGATTTTCATGGGTCTTCCAGCGATGCGAACAATTCTCGCCACGCCTTGGCAAGAGCGGCCGGTTCGGCCAGTTCATCAAGAAGGCACTGCCGGGCCCTCTGGGCGATGGCCAGCCGATGGGGCTCGTCGTAGGCCAGCCGCGCGGTGTAGTAGGCTGCCCAGTTCTCGACCGCTTCGCCCCCGAGCGGGACCATGGCGTGGAGCGTCGCCAGGAACCCCGGCGGCGCGAGCGACCCGGCGGGAAAACACTCGGCCCAAGACGGCGGAGGACCCAGCCGGGCCTCGATGGCCGGGCCCCAGCCCAGCACGCGAACCCGCAGCGGATGCGGTACCCGGGCATAGACCTGCCAGAGGTTCCGCGCGAACTTGTCCGGTTCGGCCCGGCTGATTCGTCCCACCACAAAGGCTTCGTCCCGGGCGTGCCGGAGCGGCGCCCAGGGAAACTCCTCGGAGTCCATCGCGCCGTGGATCACCAGCCCCTGCGACTACCGGAAGCCCCAGCGGCGCAACTGCGGCACGAGCTGGTCCCGCTGGTACCGGCTCTGGAACACGTGCCGGTCGAACATCCCCCAGCGGGTATAGAGCAGCCGTTCGGCCGGGAACATCCAGTTCATCGAGTTGAGCCAGACGGTCTTGCAGCCGAGTTCCATGAGCCGGCCGGCGGATGCCAGGAAGTGGGAGTTGCACATGCCGACCACGATCCCGTGGGGCAGGCCGCCGACCGTATGGAGCGTTTCCGGGCTGGACAGGACGGTTCGGCAACCGACGGCCTCCAGGCGTGTTTTCCATCGCGGATCGGCTTTCCAGGTCGGCACGAGCGTTACTTCGATCCCGGACCGCCGCCAGAGCTTAACGGTGTGCCAGAGTTCAGTATTGGCCCCGCCCACGTCGCCGGGGTAGCCGAGTACGAAGACTTGCATGGTCGTCTAGCCCTTTCGATCCAGTGGGAAAAAGGGGACAGTCCCCATTTGCCGTGACCAACCTTCGGTCGGTGCCCGCCCTCCGGGTGCTTCGCACAAATGGGGACTGTCCCCTTTTTCCCAATGCTCGCACGGGCCGATCTGTCGTGCGGGATCAGCCGCCAGGGCCCAGAACCACGCGCGGCACGCCGCGTAGCGCCGGCTGAAGACGCGGCAGCCGGCGCCTCGAAAATCACCGCAGCGGCGGCAGACGGCGAGCCGCCGCTCGATCTCGACCATGCTGACGCCGAGCCGGCCGTTGGCGTGGGCCTCGGTCAACTCGATGGCCAGCGCCCGGGCCGCGAGCTGCGAAGCCGCAAGCGGCCGCCCGGAGGGCACCCGACAGTGCCGGCGGGCCCCGGCGATCGGCACGGTGCGGCCGGCCTCCGGGTCGCACGCCGGGCAGTGCCAGCGGCCGGTCGGGAGTTGGACGAGACGGCAAAACATCGCGGGGCTCCAAATCCTAAATCCGAATATCGAAATCCGAAACAAACCGGAAGGACCAAAAACCGACGACCCGGAGTACCGGGTGCCCCGAAAACCCGGGCGTTTCGGTCATTCCTCCTTTTGTGCTTTGGATTTGTTTAGGATTTCGATATTCGTATTTCGGATTTTCTCCGCTCATGCGGAGACGCTGCACGTGGCGGCCGGCGAATTGCACATCGCGCCCGCCCCGGCGAAACTCAAGGCCAGATTGGAAAAATCCATGCAGTCGAACGGCTCCGCTTGGTTCTGCTCCAGGAGCGAAAAGCCGATAAATACGCAGCCCAAATCGTTCACGACGTCAACCTCGACGTACCGCTGGCCGCGGACCCCGCCGTAGTTCCAGACAATGATGAGCCGGATCTGGAGCGTGGCCTGCTGGCCGGAGCACCGGCAGAGGTCCACGCCGGGGAACGATCCGACGTAGGTGGCGGTGCTCTGCATCACGGTGCTGGCGGGCCAGTCCTGGGCGACGCAATCGCCTTGCTGTTGGAGGACCCAGGAGCCGTCGGCGTTGGGGCAGTCGCGGCAGTCGTTCGGCGGCCCGGGATTGACGATCCCGGCCAGAGTGACCGTCAGTTCCGCCGGGTATTGTTTGTCCTTGCACGCGGTACATTCCGAGCAGCATCGCGGGCAGAGGGCGAAGTAGCCGAAATGGTTGAAGTCGGTCATAGTCGTCAGTCGTCCGTTGTCCGTTGTCCGTTGTCCGTTGCAACTGACAACTGACAACTGACCACGGACTAGCTGCTTTGATAGCATTCCGCGGCGGTCACCCACCACTTGTCGTCCTGCGGGAAGTATTCGACCTTCACCTTGGTCTGCGAGGGCAGGCTGTTGCCGCCGTGCAAGAGCCAGTCGTGGGCCGTGACGTTGATGCCGGGATAGCCCTGCCCCCACCAGAGCGCCACGGTGGCGGACCCTCCCGAGTTGAGCTGCCCGGACAGTTGGCCCCAGCAGGCCACGTGATAGGGCGGGCCCTGGACGACCTCCCAGCGGCCGCTCTGCCGGTTCCACAGGCAGAGTACGCGTGCGGCGGCGGACGCCGGCGGCGGTCCGACGCCGTATCCGTCGGTGTTTCGCCGGCCCAGCGGCAGCCAGACGGTCTCCTCGCGGGCGTCGTCCGGGACCGCGTAGCTTCGGATCGGGGCGCCGGCGTAGGTCCGGTCTTGCGTCTGGCGCTGGTAGCACCACACCCGCTTTGCCGTGGCGTGAGGGGTGGGATCACGGTCGAAATGCCCGCTGGGCGCGGTCGACAGGTCCGGGTAGATTACCGGTCCCGTCAACTCGAAAAGGGCCAGGAGGGCTTCCGGCGGCCCGAAGAACGCCACGCCGGACGTCCCGTACTGCGACTGGCCGGGAGTGCCGGGCCGCGACAGGGCGTTGACCTGCTCGATGAGCAGGTTCTCCCGCGCGGCGCTCAGGCGATCCCCCGGTTCGACACGATCAAGGTTCATGGCTCACTCGCTCATTCAAAGAGGGGAGTGAAATCGACCGCACGGTAGAGCGAATTCCCCGCGTCATCGACCAGCCGGTCCCAGTGCGTCTGGTTGTTTGCATCCGGCCGGTACGAATGGTTCCACCCGTAGGAGAGTTGATTCTGGGCGTCGTCCAGCGCCTTGATGATCTTCTCGCGGAAGACGTAGGTGATTCGCCATCCGAATTGGGGCTGCTGGAGGTTGTCCAGTCCGGTGAATTGGCGATAGGCTTTCGCGCCGTCCAGGAGGACGGTCTCGGCGGCCGCGCCCAGGAAGGCCGCGGCGTTGACCGCGCCCGTGCAGTCGCGGATCGCGTCCCAGGGCGGATTGGCCACCCGGTGCCAGGTCACGTGGTGCTCGGTGATCGGGATGCGGAGCGTCGGCACGGCGTCGGGCGTGACGGGGAGCGTCGCGTCCGATTGCCACTGGAGCGTGTGGCCCGGCAACACGATGTATTCCCCGCCGAAATCCATCCGGTAGGTGAGGAACGTGCCGCTCTGAACCTTGGGCAGTCTGGAAGAGCCGCCCCCCAAGAGCTCGTAATCGACCGCCACCTCGACGAACTGGCCGCTGTAGCTGTTCAGGTCGGCCGTCAGGTCGTCAAATAGCCCCTGGTCGTCCGGATTCTTTTCGAAGGGCTCGATCCGCACGCGCATCGCCAGCACGTTGGGCTGATCGGGATACGCGGCCTGCGACGGGCCGCCCAGCGGGGTGCCCCCCATCAGCGCCGTCACCACCGCCCGCCGGTCCTCGTAGGCGCAGAGCAGCCGCCGCTGGGCCTTCATCCCGTGGGAATCGTAGGTCTCCACCGGCGACCCGGCGAGCTCCTTGAATACAAGCGTCATGGCGTCGTCCCCCTTTACGGCTCGAAAACGGCTGCCGTAGAGCCGCGGCGCCTTTCGAGGTGCTGATTCGTCTTTCTTTGCTCGGCCAGTTGGTCGCGGGCGATCCGGATCTGCTCGACCTGGTGGCTTTCGGTGGCCGCGTCCCTGGCAAGGTCCCGAAGCCGCCCAAGGCCGGCCGACGGCAGCGAAGGCATGGCCGCCTGCGGGGAATCGGCGTCCGGCGGCGCCCAATGCGGCCGTCGCGGCCGCCGGCACCGACGGGCCGTCAATAGGCGATCCGCGCCAAGGACGTTGCCCGGGACGTCTCCGCCGGGAACCTCGGTGGCCTCCTTCGTCTCCTCCAGCATTCGGGCGATCCAAGCATCTCGCTCTGCGAGTAGCCGGCGGCAGAGGTCCCTGGCCTGGCCGACAGACATGCGTTGCCGCGAGGCCGAGGAGCCTTCCCAGCCGAGATAGATGCACACCTGCGCCGCGGTGAGCCGGGCGATCTCGGCGGGCGTCCAGCCGTAGGCGCGGCTCAACTCGACGGCCCAGCGGCGCCAGGGGACTACCGCCTCGTCCTTGTCGGCCGCGGCGGGCGCGGAAGGCCACGGGTCGGGCCAACCGTGGCAGTCCGCCATCCGCCGCAGAAGCTCGGCCCGCTCCGCGGCATTCGCCTGCCGCAGAAGCTCGCTTGCCGCATCGAGCGTCACCCCCGGCTGCGCCTTGCGGAGCATCAACCAAAGACGGTAGCTCAGGCCGTCGGGCGTCTGCCACCATCGGTCCAGGTCGCCGAGCGTCACGCGGCGCATCGAGCGGAGTTGGCTGAAGATCTGATCGAGCCCTTTGCGACGCTCCTCTTCCGGCCGACCGGCCAGCCGCCCTCGGGCCGCAGCCAGCGGGTCCGGCCGCCCGGCCAAGATCCGATTCTCGATCTCGCCGTAGTCCGCCAGCGTCAGCGGGGCGAGCCGCCAGCCCCGTGGACCGACGCGGACCGTGTGCGTCGCGGCGGTGATCCGGCGGAGTCCGTCCATAAAAAGCACCTACTTTGCCGCGATGCCGTAACGCGTGATCGCGCCGTTGCCGGAGAAATCGACCACGTAGGCCACGATCTCGCCCCGGCTGATGTCCACGTCGACCGAGATCTTGTCGATGATGGCGGGCACCTCGTAGTAGTTGTTGCCGGAGCCGTCCAGGTGCAGGTTGAGAGTCGGGGCGTCGCCTTCCTCGACGGGGCAATGCCCGTCGTCGGAGGCCTTGATCTCCAGCGAGCCGGAGGCGTCTCGGACGCCCGCTGCCCGCTTCTTCCATCCGCCGGTGTCGTTGGCGGCGTAATCGGGGTTGTTGCTCGTCGTGACGAGCTTCCAGTTCACCACCGGCGTGACCTCGGTGGCGTCGAGGAACAGGGTTCCGTTCTTTCCGCTCAGGACGGCCATGTAGTTGCCTTTCCGAAGAAGTTTGAGAGGGATTGGGGATTGGGGATTGGGGATTGGATGGGCATGGTCCGTGCCTCTTTGTTTCCAATCCCCAATCCCTAATCCCCAATCCCTTTGATCCTATGCTCCGCTGGAGCCGGAGCCGGCGGCGGTCAGCGTCCCCACCAGTGCGATCCGGCAGGAGACGTCGCCGCCCCGCGCCGTCAGCTTGAGGAGTTTGTGGGCGTCGTCGACAGGCCAGCCGCTCATGCGGCTGGCGAGCAACATCGCGCCGTCGGGCGGAACTTCCACCGTGTCGCCGTCGGCGCCGAAGGGGGCCGACCACTCGGCGCCGCCGGCGCCGCCCACCACGAGCGTTCCCGCCGAGCCGGCGTCGTTGACGACCAGGATCGCTTTGACCCGCAACAGGGTCGTGGTCAGGACGGAGCCGAGGACCTCGCGCGGCAGGGCCGTCAGGTCCAGAACGTCCACGGCCCCTTCCAGCAGCGTTTGCCCGTCGTCGTGCCACGCGGCTTCCGCCTGGCCGTCGCCGTAGCCCTCCGCCAACAGCCTCGTGTAGTCCAGCCGGCTGTTATCCACCGCGCCTTGGCTCCAATTCCAACCGATCGATGCTCGAATTTCCGCTTTGAATGCCATAGTCTGGGTATCCTCGATAAGTCTAGGGAAAGTTCTTCACGTGCCGGCGGGGCAGTAAACCATGCAGAGGAAATCGACTGCCATCCGCCACGTGCCGTCCGCCTGCTGTTGTTCCGAAGCGCCGGTCCTCCGCATGTTGATCACCCGGCCGCTCCGGGGAAGCGGAAAGTCTGTCCGATCGAACTGGGCCGCGGCTTGCCGAATGACGGCCGCCGCCACGTCGTAGTCCGGGTGGAAGACCTCGATCCGCACGCCGACCTCGGTCACGGCGGAGCCGTCGTTGCAGACGGCCGCCGGCCGGTCGCTCTCCTTCGTCAGGACGGCGCGGGGGAGCGAGGGGTTCGGGCTTGCACCCGTCGAGACTTTCGCGGCGGGCAACAGCGCACACAACGGGGCCGACGCCGCCCAACGCTGATGAATCGCCTGCATCACGCCAGCCGTCATGGCACCACCTCCACTTCGATCGTGGGGAGTTCGCCGATCCGCCCGGCCGTTGTCGTGTTGAGCACCCGGTACAGGGTCCCGTCCGGCCCCAGGATCCGATGGCGGTGATCCAGCGCGAGCGGCTCCTCGACATAGACCCGGTAGCGGGCCGTAGTCTTTCGCGATTCGTCCTCGACCCCCGTCTCCGCCGCCAGCGGCTGGATCCGCGCCCAAATGCCCGTCTTCCACGGCTGCCAGACGGGGTCCATCGCGCCGCCGAGTCCCTTCGGGTACGCCGCCTGGAGGATCGTGATCGTGGCGTCCAGGCCGTGGGCGATGGCCAGACTTCTGGAGGTGCACTGCCATCGCGAACCCAGGGTCGTCTGGACCACTTCGAGGACCACCCACCGAATGCCTTCGGCGTCGCGGAGCACGTCGCCGAGCCGCGGCCGGCCGGGCACCTCGGCGACCGGCAGGTGCCACGTCACGTCGCTGGCCGTGTAGCGGCCGTCGGACGCTGCCGCCTCGTGCGTCGTCACCGGACGCCGCAACGCATGCGCGATCGCGGTCCCCGCCGCCGCGAAGCTCGCGCCGCCGGGCAGCAGCGTGACCGGCTCCAGGCCGTCGGCCACAAGAGCAAAATCGGAGGATGGATCCTAGGAAGGAGGCATTTTCGGCTGTCAGTGCTTGGTTGTCAGTTGCCAGTTGTCGGTCGTCAGTTGTCAGTCGTCGGAACTGAGAACTGACAACTCTAATCCCTCAGCTCACGCCCCGGCTGCGGATCTCCACAGGTTGCGCGGCCGCCAACTGCTGTTCGCACCAGGCGACCGTCTGCTGCAGCTCGGCGAGGTACTCCGTCCAGGAGACCCGCTGATGGTCGATCATATATGTCGGTTTCGGCTGGGCCGTGATGTCGGCGATCAAGCCGAGCGTCTGGCTCTTGATCCGCAGCAGTTGTTCGACGTCGCTCATGGATTGGCCTCTTTCTCAAATGACATTGATGCGGAACCTCGCGAGAATCGGCTGCCCGGCCGCCGCGGCAACACTCGGCGTCAGGCAGTACTCGACCAGGTACGCCAGGCCGGCCGCGGGGAAGGCATGGTGCCGGAGGACGTTCGGGGTATGGCAGAAGTTGTAGCCCTCCGGATCGGCGGCCGAATCCCACGGGGCGCCGGTCCGCAACTGGTCGCTCACAACGTCGGCGACGGCCAGGGAAACGTCCTGATGGCCGCTTACCGGCGTACGTGCGTCCACGTCCTGTTCGTCCAGGAAGTAGATCGAGTAGACGGCGGCCGCAACGTCGGCCCGGCGCACGGGCGCGCCGTCGTAGCCAAGGACCCGCGCCATGAGCGTGACGGTCCCGTTCTTGAACGCCGTGCCGTAGATGTCTGCCGCTTGTCGGGTCATGCCGTCACCTGTCCTCCGGTTGCGCCGGCCGTAGAGCATTGTCCCGCCGCGCCACCCCGAGGGCAGCCGGCCACTCCCAAGGCATTTGGCGCCGGGCCGGGACAGAACACCTGGCCCCCGGCGATCGTATACGGTCCGCCCGCCGGCGTGTCGCTCCAGTTGCCGAAAGGCGGCCAGAGTGCCAGGAGATGTTTCAGGAGATCGAGCATGGTGGACCAGCAATTTTGGATTTTAGATTTTGGATTTGCGATTCACATCCGAAATCCGAAATCCAAAATCCAAAATCTCTTACTGTGCCGCTTCCTGGGTTTCCGTGGTTGCCGTCTCGCTGACGGCCTGAGTGGTTGTCACCGTGGCGCCGTCATCGGCATAGGTGGCGAGGGTGCCCGCGCCGTGGTCGAGGACCGCCCGCCTGAAGAACCGCCGCCAAAGCTGAACGAGCATCTCGCGGAAGTCCCCGGCCACGCCGGCTGGGGGCGCGGTGCTGACCAAGTCGAGACCGTCCGCTGCCAGCTTGAAACCCGTCTTGTCGGCCAGTCGGGCCATTGCGCTGCCGGCTGCCGGGTCGCCCGCCGAGGGCGCCAGCTTCAAAGCATCGGCAATCTGCTGGGGCGTCATCGCAGCCGCGGCTGTGCCCTGGTCGGCGTTGCCCGCGCCGAAGTGGGCCGTGCTCAACACCAACGCGGCATTCGGCGTGTGACCGTCGGTATTGGGTAGCGTCACCGTCCCGGTACCGGACACGTCCACGGAGACGCCGTAAAGGGTCTCGGCGGTGGTCGGCACGCAGCAGGCGCCGGTGGTCGCGTCCACGTTGGTGCCATGCCGCACGTCGGCGGCCGCGGGGACGTAGCAGGTGCCGTTGCCGCCGCCCGGATAACGCGGTGTTCCGTGGCGAACGTGGGCCGCGGCAACGATGTCGCCGGGGTCAATCCCGGATTGCAGCGTGCCGGTCACGTCGTCGATCGATACGCCGTCGGCGACATTGGCGGCCGTGCAGTTCGTAATGGAGCTGGCGACTTTCGATGGCGTCGAGCCGCTGCCGCCGACGCCGTAGGCAGAAGCGGCGTGCCACACGTCGGAGGCGGCCGGGAGCGTCAGCGTGCCCGCATCCCCGCCCGTGTAATTGGAGTGCCCGGATAGAACGTATTCGGCGGCGACGATGTTTCCAACCGGCACGTCCCCGCTCGATACGCCCACTGGGAAGCCCGGGTTGCTGTTTCCGCCGCCTGTCACCGAAACGCCGTTGACAATTATGGTGCCGTTCTGGACCCAGACTCCACCGCTGATCGTACCGGAGTTTGAGAAGCCGCTGCCCGTCCAGACTCCGCCAGAGATCGTGCAACCCGGGTAATTTGAGAAGCCGCTCCCCGTCCAAG
>JBEKCP010000126.1:0-11083 GCA_050014815.1 Thermoguttaceae bacterium
CACGAGGCCGAACAAGAGCATCGTCGCCACCAGCAGCACGGTCGTGTACTTGGTCATCATGCCCAGGCCGCGTCCACCTTCGCGGCAAGCAGTCTTCCGGGGAAATGGTGGCGGAAATGGTGGGCATCTTTGGAGAGGAAATACGGCCCGGCCACGTGCATGACGGCCGCACCGGCGGCAACGACCGCGGCCGTGGCCGCCCAGACGATCCACGCCCTTCGCCAGGCGGCCGCCGCCGGCGAGACCTCCAGGCAAACCAACAGCAGCAGCCCGGCGAACATCCACAGGTACGAGCCCCATGCCCCGCGGAGCGGTACGTTGCCGAAGGCCGAAATCGCCAACTGTGCCGCGAAGGGGACCAGGACCATGGTGGCCAGGAAATCGCGGGAGAATCGCTCGGGGCCCCTCACCCGCCGCAACCGCCATGGAAAGCCGGTCAAGGGCATGGCCGCCAGCAGGAGCGGCAAGAGCATGCCGACCTGGTAGACCACGAAGCCGAGCGGATTCCACAGGTAGCCGGTCCATTGCTTGTCCGGCGGAAGATGAGAGGCCGCGTAGCGGACGGCAGTAAAGTCCTCCGCGGCCAGCCGCCAGGCGTGCGGCAGGAAGATGAGCCCCGCCAGGAGGATGGCCAGGTAGGGCCCCGGTCGCCGCCATGCCTTGCGGGCCTCCGGGTTCACGAGGCCGAACAAGAGCATCGTCGCCACCAGCAGCACGGTCGTGTACTTGGTCATCATGCCCAGGCCGAGCCAGAGCCCCAATCCCAGCCAGGACCGGATCCGTCCGGCGCGGATCCCGCGGTAGAAGTACAAAACGGCCATGGCCCAGCATGGAAAGAGGGCGACGTTGTTGTTTAGCAAGTCGCCCGATACGGTATAGAACAAGCAGCCTTCCAGGAGGCAGACGGCAAAGAGGGCGGCGCGGGCCGAAACGATCTGGCGGGCAAGTTGCCACACGGCCCAAAAGGCAAGGACCATCGCAATCTGTGCCGCCAGGTATTGGGCCCACAGCCCGCCGCGGCTGGCCACGGCCACCGCCTCGCAGATCCAATTGGGAAGCGGCGGGTGCGTGGGGTAGTTGATCCGCCATTCATGCCCCAGGAACACCATCTCGACCATATCCAGCGACGGATTGGGCTTGGTGAGGGTGGGGATGGCGGTCCAGACCAGCAGGTGGCCCAGAAGGAACCAGCGGAAGAGCCGTGCGGCCCGCTGGGAACCGTCGGCCGGGGTTGGGACCATGTCCGTCATGGGGGGTGAAGGTAGCGGAACCGGCGGGGGTTGTAAAGACGAATGTGCTTACGGTGCAACCTCTGGGTGGGAATCGCTGGATCTTGGGGCGGAGGGCGGGGGGTGAATTGTCCATGTCCTCTCTTCAATGCCAGAATTCGGTATTGGGCCCCTCGCCCGTGTCTCCTCCGACGAATCTCCTGGATGGATTGTCCAGCTCGTTTTGCATCGCCTTGCGGGGCTGGTACAATGAGGGCACCAAAAAAGAGGAGTTTAGGATGAATCTGGCCGATCGTCTGCCGAACGAGTTGCGGAATCTGGACGATCCCCAGACGGCGCTGCCAAGAATAGCCAAAGACCGCAAGCTAACTAAGGTAATAGAGGGGGTCGTAAGGGACATCCCCACGCAGCATGATCTCCGGCTGGGTGATGCCCGCCATATGCGGCTTCCGCCGGAGAGTATTCATCTGGTCCTAACCTCGCCTCCCTATTGGACACTTAAGGAATACCATCGAAGTGAGGGGCAGCTAGGCTTCGTGACGGACTACGAGGAATTCTTGGCCGAACTGGATCGGGTGTGGGGGCAGTGCCATAAAGCGCTGGTTCCTGGTGGGCGACTAATATGCGTGGTGGGCGACGTTTGCCTGTCTCGGCGAAGAAACGGCGGGCGACATACAGTTGTCCCTCTCCACGCGTCCATTCAGGAGCATTGTCGAAATATCGGCTACGATAACCTTGCCCCAATTATCTGGCACAAGATCGCTAACGCCGCTTACGAGGTCGAGAATGGCTCCGGCTTCCTCGGCAAACCCTACGAGCCGAATGCCGTCATTAAGAACGACATCGAGTTCATCCTGATGCAGCGCAAGCCCGGCGGCTACCGTGCCCCATCTATTGCCACCCGCGTCTTGAGCGTGATCTCTGAGGACTCCCACCGCGAGTGGTTTCAGCAGATTTGGATGGGCTTGCCTGGTGCTTCGACCAAGCAACATCCGGCACCTTACCCGATCGAACTGGCTGAGCGGCTTATCCGCATGTTCAGTTTCGTCGGGGATACGGTGCTTGACCCATTCATGGGCACGGGAACAACCTGCTTGGCGGCATCGAGATGGGGCCGCAACTCGATAGGCGTCGAAATTGATCCTCGATATTTCGAGGGTGCTCGGACGCGACTGAACCGGTCCACTCAAGATCTTTTTTCCGCACAGCACGTGACTGTGCGATCAACCGCTTGAGCAACGACCATTATCGAATGCCGTGCTCGCTACTGTCAGGAGAAGCGTCGGAAATAGGCGTCGGCTATGCGCTTCACGAAGGTGTCGTAGTGGTCCCGATCGCTGGGCTGCGGCGCTGGCGGTGCGCTCCAGAGCGTGACCGGTCCCTGGTTGTCGCAGTCCACCACCACCGTGGCGTAGGCGTCGAATCCCGTCCCGTCCACACTGTCGCGGATCGGAAGCCCACGAAGATGGTTTATCATCCGTTCAGCGGCGTGGGGCTGCTTGTGCTTCGTGACATAGAGTTCTTTGCTCTTTTGGCGAAGTGGTGAGACGAAGGTGGCCGCGATATTGACCACCGTGATACCAGCGGCAATCGCCTCCCGATCACCCTGATGGACAATCTCGTGCGACGATCCAAGCTCATCGAAGATGCGCGGCTGCGACTTTGCGTGTTCTGTCATGCAGGTTTTTGCTTCGCAGGCGATAAGCACCCGCTCGATCTGTCCGGGGAGAATCACCCCAGCCACCCGCTCGGTCTCGCCCACTGCCTTCGGCGTGCCGATGGCAAGATCGAGGGTTTTCTTCTTGCCGTTTGGGAACGTGTGTTTGGCATTGATGCCGTAGACCACCCTGTCGGCGAGCGCGTGGTCACGGAGCGGCTGGCAGGCTTCGATGAGGTCTTTCAGGACCAGCTTGCACAGCGCGATAGAGTGAGCATCGCTTCGGGAATGATAACGGTAAACCCATCCGTAAACCGAGTCGCGGTGCTCGTGGGAAGTTAGCCAAGCCGCGAAGTCGAGCGGGGCGTCCATGCCAAGCCTCCATGTTAGTCGGAATGATCGTTAATGTGCGGGGACCGGTCAAGATCAATGACCGCTCAGTCGTGTAGTGTTCCGGTCTTTTCCGCGGATCCAGCGGCCTCCACGGGTGCCAACAACGGGGAATTCTGCCAATCACCCCCTACCCATCTCCCGCAAAAGGCGAGGAGGGGGTGGTATCTGCCGGGTGGACTAAAACCACCCGGACTGACCTCAAGGCCGATCGGGGTTCCGGGGTATCATGCGGCCGGCCCAGCCCCAAGGAGGCGGTCTCGTGTCTACCACCCCATGCCAACCGCCGGTTCCGGAAGATGGCCGCAAGGCCCAGCGGCCCGCGGCAGCGATGGATCCGAAGGGGACAGTCCCATTTTCGTCCGACCCTGCTTCGCCGGGTGCCCGAAATTGGGACAGTCCCCCCTTGGATGTCTTTCCCCCGGGCGCCGGGCCGCTCAGCCCGCAGGCTGAGGCCCGCTGGATTTGGGCCTTCTTGATCATCGGCCTCACCCTGCGGTTGACGCGGTATATCCTGCGATTCCCACTTTGGGAAGACGAGGCCTGCCTGGCGGCCAACTTCCTCGACCGGGGCTATCTGGACCTTCTGAAGCCGTGCGACTACTGCGTGGTCGCCCCGCCCTTGTTCCTGTGGCTGCAACTGGCGATGGTCAAACTGCTGGGATACACGGAGTATACGCTGAGACTGGTCCCGTTCTTGTGCGGCATGGCCAGCCTTGTGCTGTTCCGGCACGTGGCGGGCCGACTGCTCCGGGGAACCGCCCTGGTGCTGGCGGTGGGCATCTTCGCCGTCAGCTATCCCATGACCCGCTACGCCGCGGAGGCCAAGCCCTACGCAGCCGACCTGTTGGTCGCGCTCGTGATGCTCGCGCTGCTCTTCGAGTGGCTGCGGCGCCCCGGCGAGAACCGCTGGCTCTGGGGCCTGGCGGCAATGATCGGGCCGGCGATCGGGTACTCGTTCGCGGCGGCCTTCATGGGCGGCGCCGTCAGTCTCGTCCTCGGCTGCGTGCTCTGGTCCTCCGGGCGCCGCGGGTGGCTGCCGTGGATGGTCTATAACCTGGTTCTGGTGGGGAGCTTTGCGTGCCTCCTGGCCGTCACCAACTCCGGCGTAGCCGACTCGACCCGGGCCTACATGGAAGACCTTCACTGGGCCGGCGCATTCCCGCCGCTTGCGCATCCGCTCGAATTGGCCGGATGGCTGGCAAGCATTCACACGGGCGGCATGCTGGGCTATCCGGTCGGCGGGCCGCACGGGGGCAGCGCGCTTTCGCTGGTCTTCTGTCTCGCCGGGGTGGCTGTGTTGGCCCGCCGCCGGCAAGGGCTGCTGCTGGGCATCCTGCTGGCCCCGCTGGGGCTGAACTTCATTGCCGCCGCCATGCACCGCTATCCCTACGGCGGCCACGTGAGGCTGCAGCTCTTCCTGGCCCCGGCCTTCTCGATCCTCATTGGGCTGGGTATCGCGGCGGTGTTGGCCTGGCATGCCAGGCGGCGGTCGACCGAAGAAGGATCCCGCCGGCCGCTGGTGGCCGCGCTGGCGGTACTGGCCGCGCTGGGCGGCGCATCGCTCCTGCGCGACCTTTGCCAGCCGTACAAGTCGGGGACGACGTTGCGGGCCAGGGAATTCGCCCGGTGGTTCTGGTTCGACCTGGCCCACCAGGGCGAGCTGGTCTGCTTCGAGACCGATCTGAAGGAGAGCCTCACGCCGGGCAAGCGGCAGTGCGCATGGTCGTCGTTGTACTATTGCAACCAGCGGATCTATTCGCCGCAGCATGCCCGCGGGGAACTCCCGCAATGGGACCGGATTTCGGCCGATTGGCCGTTGCGGTGCGTCTTGTACCGCTCGCCGGCGGAGGAGCGGGATTCGCCCGCCGCCGACCCGCACGTCCGGGAGCACTGGCTGGAGCGGATGGAGTCGCAGTATCGGCTGGTCGCGCACGACAGCTATCCGATGCCGGCGTATGACAAGTCGGACCGCCGGCCGATCAGCGACGACTTTATCGAGGTTTTCAAGTTTGTTCCACGGGGGGAGACGGCCAGTCGCAGCCCCGCCGGGCGATACTAGCGATCCGTCAATCCTCAATTGGCGGGTGCCACGGTTGGCTTGCCCAACCGTGCTTTCCGCACTGCTGCACCCAGAGGGTACCCGGCCAGCAGTGGCACCCAACCCGTCATGGGAGGTTCTACGGAGCGCTAAGATCGCGTGATCTCGCGGCCGACGGCGGCGGCCACGCGGCGACACAATTCCATCAAGTCCTCGAACTGCCGGAACGAAAGCGACTGGTAGCCGTCGCTCAACGCGGTCTCGGGATCCGGATGGACTTCGACGATCAGGCCGTCGGCCCCGGCGGCAATCGCGGCGGCCGCCATCCGCGACACCAACGGGGTATGGCCCGTCCCGTGACTCGGGTCCACCAGCACCGGCAGGTGCGTCCGCTCGTGCAGCCAGGGGACGGAGGCGAGGGCGAGCGTGTATCGGGTGTGGGTCTCGAAGGTGCGGATGCCCCGCTCGCACAGCATGACGTTGGGATTGCCGGCGTTGAGCACGTATTCCGCCGCCAGCAGGAGTTCGTCGAGGGTGGCGCTGAGGCCACGTTTGAGCAGGACCGGCTTGCCCTCGCCGCCGACCGCTTCCAGGAGCCGGTAGTTCTGCATGTTCCGGGCGCCGATCTGCAAGACGTCGGCATAGCGGGCCACCAGCGAGACGTCCTGCTCGGAGACGACCTCGGTCACCACGGCCAGGCCGGTCTCGGCCCGGGCGGCGGCGAGGATGCGGAGCCCTTCTTCCTTGAGGCCCTGGAAACTGTACGGGCTGGTGCGAGGCTTGAAGGCCCCGCCCCGGAGGGCCGTGGCGCCGGCCGCCCGGACCGCCCGGGCCGTTTGGAGCGTCTGCTCCTCGCTTTCGACCGAGCAGGGGCCGGCGATCATGCCGACGTGGCTGTTGCCCACCGCCAGGCTGCCGGCGCGGACGACAGTCGGCTCGGCCTTGACCTCGCGGCTGGCCACCTTGTAGGGGGCGAGGATCGGGACGACCTCGGCCACCCCCGGCCCGCTCTCGAGCGATTGCCGGAACTCGTCCCGCTTCTCGCCGATGGCCGCGATCACGGTCCGCTCCGTGCCGAAGATCGGATGGGCGCGGAGCCCCAACTGTTCGACCCGCCGGATCATGTGCTCGATCTCCTCTTGGCTGGCGCCCTTCTTCATCACGACGATCATGGCTCAGAACTCCTTGCACTGTGCTCGGGTGCATTGGTAGGTCCCGCTTGCCGAGCGGGACTGCGTTTCGCAAAGTCCCGCTTGCCAAGCGGGACTCCGTTTCGCAAAGTCCCGCTTGCCGAGCGGGACTCCGTTTCGCAAAGTCCCGCTCGGCAAGCGGGACCTACGGGCTGCCACCCGCGCCTGGTCCATGCAACAAAAAAAGGCCCCGAGAACCAGCGAGGTCTCGGGGCCTTGGACTTCCGTCGGTTTGGGTTGTGCGCCTACACACCGCCTCCGACCCCGAGACTTCCGGGGCTAAAATACCACCAATAATAAGTAGTGCGCGCGGCAACCATCATACGGTCCTTATCGACTGTCTGGAATTAAGAACTCCAGGCACAACTCCATTCTATCATCCCTTCGGAGGCTTGCAAGAGCCGAAGAATATACTAGTATTCCCGACCTTTTGGCGTTATCATGGAATTGGCGGGAAACTAGCTCTGGAGGGGGGCTCAGGAGTCTGGCTTCCCCGCCCGGGCGTTACCTCACAGCGGGCATGGCCAAGCTCAGCGTCAACGCATTTCTCGACCTCGTCGAGCGGAGCGGGTTGGTTGAACCCGACCAGCTCCAGGCCACCCTCGCCCAAGTCCAGCGGGCCGCCGATCGGCCGCTGGACGACGCCGACGCGGTGGGCAAGGAACTCGTTGAAGCCGGCCTTTTGACCCGCTGGCAGTGCGACAAGATCCTCGATGGCCGCCACCGCGGCTTCTTCCTCAAGAAGTACAAGCTCCTGGGCCTCCTCGGCTCCGGTGGCATGAGCAGCGTCTACCTGGCCGAGCACGTCCTCATGCAGCGGCGGGTGGCCATCAAGGTGCTGCCGAAACACCGGGTCGCCGACACCTCGTACCTCGCCCGCTTCCACCGCGAGGCCCAGGCCGCCGCCGCGTTGGACCACCGCAACATCGTCCGCGCCTATGACGTCGACAACGACGGCGACGTCCACTTCCTGGTCATGGAGTACGTCGAGGGCCAGGACCTCCAGCAGATCGTGAGGAGCCAGGGGAAGCTCGAATACGGCCGGGCCGCCGACTACATCCGCCAGGCCGCCGAAGGACTGGCCCACGCCCACCAGGCCGGCCTGATCCACCGCGACATCAAGCCCGCCAACCTCCTGGTCGACGGCCTGAACGTCGTCAAGGTGCTCGACCTCGGGCTGGCGCGGTTCACCGGCGAAGACCGGGCCTCGCTGACCGTCCAGTACGACGAGAACGTCCTGGGAACCGCCGACTACCTCGCCCCGGAGCAGGCCATCGACAGCCACGGGGTGGACGCCCGGGCCGACATCTACAGCCTGGGTTGCGCCATGTACTATCTGCTTTGCGGGCATCCGCCGTTTCCGGACGGCACGCTGCCGCAGCGGCTGATGGCCCACCAGAAGCAGCGGCCGCCGAGTATCCTTATCGAGCGGCCGGACTGCCCCGCCGACCTGGTCGAGATCTGTATGCGGATGATGGCCAAGCGGCCGGCCGACCGCTACGCGACCGCCCGCGAGGTCGCCCAGGCCCTGGCCGAATGGCTCGCCGACCACGGGTATCCGTGCGACGGCCGGGCGGCCGGCGACTCGTCGCCCTCAGGGCGGCACGGGGACTCCGCAGTGCCGCGTCGCGGGTCGCCCGGTTCCCCGCCGGCTCGCCGCCGCGACTCCACCGAGACCGCGCTCCAGACCGCCTCGCCGCCGGGAGAGGGCCCCGCGCTGGGCGACACCGTGGCCAACCGGGGCCGGACGACGGTCGAGGGCGTGCCGGGCGGAACGCCCCGATCGACCCCGGACAGCGGCTCGCCTTCCGGCGTGCGGAAGCGGGGCAAAGCACTGCCCGTGGCCAAGCCGCTCGAAGAGGTCCCGGCAGGCGGTTTTGCCAGTTCCCTGGAGGAACTACTGGGCCCCGGCGCCTTTCAAGCCGCCTGGTCGGCCAAGCATCCGCCGCACGCGGACACCAACCCGACACCGGCTGCCAGCGCCAAGCATTCGCCGGAGACCCGGCGGAAACACGAGCCGCGCTCCCCGCGCCGCTGGGCGCCCGGGAAGACCCCGCCGCTCTGGGCCTGGCTCGCCATCGCCGCCGGCTTCCTCGTTGGCGTGATCCTGCTGGTCGTCATGCTGATGGTGCTTCACCCGCGGTAGCATAGCGGTGTAAGTCATATGGCCCCGGAATTCCCCCGGTAAGCTGTGATAGACTAAGATACCGTGGGCATCCAGATAAACATTACTTGTTGTCCATGATTTCTTGGGAATTCCGGTGACACAGTACCAAATTCGTGACATGACGTGCGATTTGACCGCCCGCGATGCCATGAACGCAAGGGCCCGGGCACTGCGCATCGAGAACGTGGAACGCGCCGCCGTCGCCGGTCTTGCCAGCCCGACGCGCAAGCGAGGGCAACTCGTTGGCAGTCCCTCGCTTGCGCTTCGGGCTAGTGTTTGGCCATGAATAATCCGGTCTATAGCCCGATGCGATTCAGGATGGTTTTGAAACGCGGATCGCCGCGGAGGCCGTCCAGTCGCGGATCGACTGCAATGCCGGCCCGTCCTGCGGAGTGCTGGTCAAGGGCCCGCTGCAGCCAGGCGAAGGCCGGGTCCCTTTCTCCGAGGGCGGCGTAAACCGTGGCAATCTCGTAGGCCACCGGCTTCTTTGCGGCCAGGAGTTCGAGTTGGGCGAGTAATCGCCGCGCCTCCCCGGCATGTCCATTGCGAGCGTAGGCGTATGCCCGCGCGCTGAGAAGATCCCGTCCATCTTCGGTCAGGCCTTTGGCCCGCTCCAGCTCCTCCAACGCCTCGGCCAGTTTTCCCATCTCGGCATCGGCCAGTGCCAGGTCGCGGTGGGCTTTTCGGAAATCCGGGTTGAGTTCCAGGGCATACTCGTGCTTCTTCACGGCCACGGGATAACAACGACGCAAGTAGTATATCTTGCCGACGTTGTTGGCAATAATGACCTCGTCCGGGCCGAGTCGCTGCGCCTCTTCGATGTGCTCGGTCGCCTCGTCCCATCGGCCCAACTGGGCGAGAAACCACGCATACCAGTGATGTGCCGCCGGCAGTTGCGGCTTGAGCGCCAGCGCCCGCCGGTACTCCGCTTCCGCCGCCTTCCAATCGCAGTCGTAGGCTTCCAGGGCAAGGGCCAGGGCCAGATGGGCCTCCGCCAGGTGGTCGTCCAGCGCGAGGGCCTTTCGAGCCGCCTCCTTGGCCTTGGGAAACACGTCGTCCGCCATCTCCCAGCCGTAATCTCCGCAGAGGTTGTAGGCGTCGGCCAGGGCGGTATAGGCCGGCGCGAAGCCCGCATCCGCCTTGACGGCAGCCTCCAGCCGCTTGATCGCCGATCGCATTTGAGGCTCCTGACGTTGTCCCACCAACAAGAGACCTTCGCGATAGAGCCGATGGGCTTCTGTCGGCTCGCCCGGATCGCCGGCCGAGCGAGGGCCCAGGGCCCATAACCCGCCGAGAACAAGGCTGCCCAGCAACACGCCGCCGGCGATGGCAATCCAGGCGCGCCGGCTGGAGGCGCTCCGCCGCCCGGCCGGCGCGGGTCCTCCGCGCTCGCTCCCGCTCTCGCTGAAGGGAGCCAGTGCGGACGCAACCTCGAGCGGCGTCTGGTATCGGCTCCCGGGCGATTTCGACAGCATGCGGTCCAGGACCAGCGACAGTTCCGCCGGCACGTCCTCGCGGAAATCACCGACGGCCGGCGGCGGCTGCTCCGCGTGTGCCTTCAACTTCTCCGGCAGCGTCCCCTCGGGAAACGGCGGCTGCCCGGCCAACAGGAAGAAGAGGGTGCAACCCATGCCGTAGATGTCGGCGCGGATATCCGTGGCGCGCGGATCGACCGCTTGTTCCGGCGCCATGTAATCGACGGAGCCCAACAGGACGCCGGTTGCCGCGAGGCGATCCGCGGTCCTGGCCTCACTGACGAAGTAGGCCAGCCCGAAATCGAGCACTTTGACCTGCCCGTGCTCGGTCAGCATCAGGTTGCGGGGCGTGATGTCGCGGTGGACCATGCCATGCTCGTACGCATGCTGCAGGCCCAGAGCGGCCTGGAGAATGTAATCGCAAGCCAAGGGAACCGGCAGCGGGCCATGGCGGAGGACCACTTGGACAAGATCGGCCCCGACCACGTACTCCATGACGAGGAAGTGCTCGTTGCCGGCGGTTTCCGCATCGTAAACCGCAACCACGTTGGGATGGTTAAGGCAGGCGGCGGCCCTGGCCTCGCGCATGAAGCGATCGACGGCGCCGGCATCGGCGAGCAGCCCGGGGTTGATGACCTTCAGGGCCACCGCCCGCTGGAGCACGCGGTGCTCGGCGCAGTAGACCGTGCCCATGCCCCCGGAGCCCAGCCGCCGCAGCACGCGATAGCGCGGATGATCGACGAGAAACTCCGGCACCGGCTGGGGCAGGCCGCCCCGGATTTCCTCGAAAACCAGCGCCACCACCTCGGCGTGGGCGGGGAATCGCCGCAAGCACGCCTCAGCAGCCGGGAACTCGCCGCGCCGCAAGCGATACTCCAACTCGAGGGCCAGCAACTCGCGCAGCAATGCGCTTTCCGCAAAGCTGTCCCCGGCC
>JBEKCP010000127.1:0-11049 GCA_050014815.1 Thermoguttaceae bacterium
CCGAGGATCCCGGCCAGGGCGGCCTTCGAGACCATGTTGGCCATCGCCGCCACGACGATCAGCCGCCAGCCGTCGGCCGCGATGGTCGCGTCGGTCATCGCCAGCCGCGCGGTGGAGAGCGTGACCGAATCCACCTCCGTCAGCCCCCCAATACCCGCCACCGCGTACAACCCGCCGGTGTGAAAAAAGTACTTCGCCACCGCCAGGCCGAACAATACCGCCGCGTACATCACGCCGAAGACGAGGGCCGACCGGAGCTCGGTCGGGTTCTTGGGGCCGGGCACCGGCCCGGGCTGATGACGGTGGCAGAGCCACAACGCGACCGAAGGCACCAGGCTTAGGAGCATCAGCGCCAGTGCCGGCCCGGCCACGGTGAGCGCGAACTCGGGCGAGGAGACCACCGCCACCTCCACCAGCACCCGGAAGAACGAGACGGCGGTGGCGATCATGATGACGATGGCGGCAGTGCGGGCCGCCGGGGGATTGCCGCGAGCCCGGCGGGAGTAGGTGACCGTGGTGGCCGTGCTCGACACCGCCCCGCCCAAAATACCCCCGAACAAAATACCCGCCCCTTCGCCCGCAAACTTGTACAGGATGTATCCCCCGAGGCTCAGCCCGACGATCAACACGACCATCAGCCAGATCTCGAACGGATTGAAGACGTTCAGCGGGCCGTAAGGCGGATCGGGCAAGAGACGGAGTGTCTGCTGCGGCAAGACGGGAAGAATAATGCAGGTCAAGAGGACGAACTGCATGATCGCCCGCAGGTCCTCGTTCCCCAGCCGCTCGGCGAAGCCGTGCAGCTCGCCCTTGAACTGCAAGAGGACGGCGGCCGCCCCGCCCACCGCTACCGCCGCCGGCGTCGGCCCGACGACCAACAGGGCCCCCACGCCGTACATCAGCAGCATGGTCACGTCGGTCGTCGTGCCGGGATGCGTGTTGGCCTGGCGGACGCGGGGTGAACGCACGGCAATGAGGGCTGCAATGCCCAGGAACCCCGCGGCCAGGATCCACCCGCCGAAGTGCTGGGCCAGCATGGCCGCCACGGTCCCGAGGATTGTGATCAGCGGGAAGGTCCGCATGCCGGCCAATCCGGCGGCCGCGTGTTCTCGCTGCAATCCGACCAGCAGTCCCAGGAGGGCCGCCAGGCCCAGGTGCTCGAAGGTAGGGTCCATGGAGGGCACCATCCGGGAAAAGGGGTTCCTGCCTCCAAATTGTAGCACGCGGCGGAAGGGGGAGTTTAGCGGGCGGGCTTGCCCGCCGAGTTCAACCGCGATTTCCACGGCGGGCAAGCCCGCCCGCTAAACTTCCCCCCCCGAAAACTGACATAGGTCCACCGGGGACTTCGTGTTAGAATTTCGCCACCTTAACGGAGTAAAGCAAGGCAGTCCAGGAGGCGAGCCATGGATACCGGCCGAGGACTCGGGTTGTTGACGGCGATGGTCGTGCTGGCGTGTGTCGGTCTGGCCCTGGGGCAAGGACCGGCAGGGCCATACCAGGGGCCGGCCGGTCCGGGCGGACAGGCCGTCGAGCGCGGTCAGGCGATCGCTCCGCCGGATCTGACGATCCGGCCGCCGGAGCCGGCGATCCGGCCCCGCGCGCCGTTGTATCCGGCGTCGCCGGATCGTGGCGGCGTTCCCGTTGGCCCGCCCGCACATGGAGTGCCGTTCGTCTTGTCGCCGGAGGAGATGTTCCAGTTGGACCAGGTCCTCAATGCCTGGGAGCAGCGGAACAAGGAGATCAAGAGCTTCGAGTGCGATTTCACGCGATTCGACTACGACTACGTCTTCGGCCAGGGGGGCGAGCCCAGGAGACTCCGCGACGAGGGCATCCTCAAGTACGCCGCCCCGGACAAGGGCCTGTACAAGGTCGATGGGGAGAAGTCCGTCGAGTGGAAAGAAAAACGGGTCGGCGCCAAGGAGCTTGGATCTTGGGAGAAGTTCGCCGGCGATCGGTCGGAGCAGTGGATCTGCGACGGCCGGTCGATCTTCGAGTACAAGTACCAGGTCCCCCCGAAGGAACCGAAGCGGCGGATCGAGTACCCCCTGCCGCCGGAGTGCCAGGGGAAGGCGATCTCCGAAGGGCCCCTGCCCTTCGTCTTCGGCACAGATGCGCAGAAGCTCAAGCAGCGATACTTCCTGCGGCTCACCACGCCCGCCGACGTCAAAGGCGAGATATGGCTGGAGGCTTATCCGCGGTGGCAACAAGACGCGGGCAGCTACCGTAAAGTCGACCTGATCCTGAAGACCACCGGCCTATTGCCCGACGCCATCCAGATCACAGAGCCCAACGGCAGGGACCGCAAGGTGTACAAGTTCGAGAACGTGGTGGTCAACCGGCGGGGGCGGATTTTCGAGGGGAACTGGTTCCAGGCCCCGCTGCCGCTGGGGTGGAAAGCGGAATTGGAGCAGCCCCCGGCTGGGGCCCAGGCGAGCCGGACGCCGGGGCGGCGGTAAGCGAAGGGATTTTGGATTTTAGATTTTGGATTTTCGATTACGGACGCGAAGCCGCAAGCGTCGGGCAGGGCGCCCACCATGTGTAGCATGATCACCCGCTGAACGAGTCTCCAATCCAAAATCCAAAATCTAAAATCCCTAGTCCTTCTTTCCCTCCACGAAGCGGAACGATTGGATCAAGGGCTCGTCCGCCTTGCCGAACGCCTCCACCTTGCTCTCTTCGATGCGAAAGGCGAAGGCCGCCTGCCGGCCCTGGGGATCAAACACCAAGTAATAATGCCATCGGGTCGGGATGTCGCTCTCGGTGCCCTTCTGGAGCCCCTTGTCGCTCCCCTTGACGACCACCCGGTACGCCTGGCAGCCGGCCTCAGTGGACAACTGGGCGGCCTCCAGGACCTCGCCGAAGTTCTTGTCCAGGGCCTCCCGCACCTCGGCCTGGAACTGCTCCAGTGAAATGACCTTCTCGGGGGCGACCTTCGTCTTGGGCGATATCTTGCACAACCCGACGTCCTGCCCCCGGTCGATTCGGTGGAAGACGTACAGTTGGCGGGTGTGCGAGGTCTGGAACCATGAGCGGTCGTGGAGCAGTTGCCAAGTGCCGTCGGGCGGTTGGTAGAGGACGCGCGAAAGGGCGTCGGTCGGCCGCAGGGGAAGGTCCGCCAACGCGGCCTCGGCGAGATGCTCGGAGGTTTCCACCGGTGCAATCCTGATCTGCACCAGCGCTTCGAGGTTCAGGCCGTCTTCTGCCAGGCTGATGTCCTGCTGCTGCTTGAACTTCATGGCGAACCAGTCGATCCGGCCCGAGGCGCGGTCGAACCGGCACTTGGCCGCCAGGTCGATCCGGACGGTGGCCCCGTCCCGGGTCCCCTCGACACGGCCCGCCAACTCCAGTCGCGCCAAGCGGGGCGTTACCTCCTTCAAGAGCGTTTCCACGGTGTTGGTCTTGACCTGTTCGAGGTCCGCGAGGACGGTGACGACCTCGTCCGGGATCTTCCACTTCCGGCCCGACGGCACCGCCTCGCTCGGCAGCAGGGCATCCAGCGACAGGCTGTCCCCCACCGTCCGGACCAACTCCAGTTCGGCCAAGGATAACGGTCCCCTGGGGCAGAAGTGCGTGACCGAGTTCGGAGCGACCTCCAGACCGATGAGGCGGTGTCCGGGCGAGAGTGTCAGTTTCTGCGGCTCGTGGGCCAGGTCGAGCGTGGCCTCCGCATCGTCGTACCAGCGGACGCTCCGCCATCGTTTGGCCGCGGCCCCGGCGGCGGGCAACTCCAGCGTCTTCTCGTCGTACTGCCGCTTGAAGACCAGGCTCATGGGCGTCTTCTCGTTCTTCTCCCCCCGGGGACCGCTCCGCATCAGCAGGTCGCCGGCGGCCTCCAGGAGAATGGTCACGCGATCGATCTGGCCCGCTTGCCGGGTGCTGCGGAGGGAATAGGTCGGGACCTCCTCCCCTCCGGCCCCACGGAGACCTGCTGCGAGGGTCGCAATCGTCAGGACCATCGGATAGACTGTGGCTGCCTTCATGGCGCTCCTTTCCGCCCGGTCGTAAAATCCCTGGGGCCAAGCCTGAATGCTTACGCCAGATGGGCGTTTGTTGCAAGTGCAATTCGCGGCAAGGACTTTTGACACAATCTCTCCTTCGCGCTCTTGAAATTTTTCACAACTTGACTAGTCTAAAAACAAGGCCGGACGGCATCAGGACTTGCGGCCGGCCGGCCGAGAATATTAACCATATTGGGGGGTGTCAAGGCCGGTGAGGGACCCGATCCGGCGATTCCGTGCCGGACCTTTTGGACACTTGGGAACGTACAGGAATTGCCCCCAGCAATGTAGCCCGCACACTCCGGGCACCATCCGAAGGATGGTCGCGGAATGCGGCACACGGAGTGTGCCGGCTACATGACGTTGCGGCGAAAGGACCGTCCAATGCACAGCGACTATATCATCCCGGCCATGCGGGAGTTGCGAGACCAGCAGGGTCGCTTTGCGCCGCGAGAAAAGAAGCTCGAACAGATCGGCCAGGCAGAGCGGCTGTTGACCGAGCTCGATCCGGCCCGAACCTATACCTACGAGTATTTGTGCTACCGGATCACCAAGTACCGGCCCGAGGCCTATTCCGAGGTGAAGTTTTCGGGCCGGCAGGCCATCCACGACCTTTACTTGTTCGTCGAGGACCTGTCGGACGCGGCCAACATTCAGGCGGAGGGGGCGGGAGAGCGGGTGTTGACGATCGAGGCGATCGCCCAGCGGTTCAACGTCTCGACCAAGACGATCTCGCGGTGGCGGCGGCTCGGCCTGATCAGCCGGCGGTTCGTCATGGAGGGCCGCAAGCGGGTCGGGTTCCTGGAGAGCACGGTCGACCGGTTCGTCTCGCAGCATTCGGACAAGGTGGGGCGGGCAACCCAGTTCAGCCAATTGACCGACGAGGAGCGGGGGCTGATCGTTCGCCGGGGCCGGCGCTTGGCCCAGGCCGGGGCGGCCCCGGCCGAAGTCATCCGCCGCCTGGCCCGAAAGACCGGCCGCAGCCCCGAGACCGTCCGTTACACGCTCAAGCAGTTCGATCAGGACCATCCGGACCTGGCGATCTTCCCGGACAGCTACGGCCCGATCCGGCTGGAGACCAAGCGGAAGATACACCAGCAGTACCACCGGGGAGAATCGGTCGACGCCCTGGCGAAGCGGTTTTGCCGGACCCGGGCGAGCATCTACCGGATCATCGGCGAGATGCGGGCCCAGCGGATCCTGGAACTCCCGCTGGACTACATCCCCAACGAGGAATTCGCCCGGGCGATGCGGATGCCGAAGCGGGAGAAGCGGATCCTCGCGGAGATGCCGGCGGCGGACGAGCCGGCCAAGAAGGCCCGGTTGCCGGCCGGACTGCCCCCCTACCTTGCAAGCCTCTACGAGGTCCCGCTCCTCGGGCGCGCCCAGGAGGCCCACCTGTTCCGCAGGATGAATTACCTCAAGTACAAGGCCAGCCGACTCAGCCGCAAGCTCGACCCCGCGGCGCCGAAAGCCAGCCTGATGGACCAGGTCGAACGCCTCTACGAGGACGCGGTGACGACCAAGAACCAGATCGTCCGGGCGAATCTGCGGCTGGTGGTCTCGATCGCCAAGCGGCACGTGGGCCCCGCCGAAAACTTCTTCGAGCTGGTGAGCGACGGGAACATGTCGCTGATGCGGGCGGTCGAAAAGTTCGATTTCGCCCGGGGGTACAAGTTCAGCACCTATGCCAGTTGGGCGATCATGAAGAACTTCGCCCGGACCATCCCCGATGCCCACCGCTACCGGGACCGTTTCCGGACCAGTCAATCGGAGATGTTCAGCACGACGCAAGACGGCCGATCGGATCAGGTCGAGCAGGAGTCGTCCCAATTGCAGCGGGAGGCCCAGGTGGAAAAGATTCTCGGGCGGCTCGACGACCGGGAGCAGAAGATTATCATCAGGCGTTTCGGCCTGCAACGTGGGCAGGAGCCGCTTACCCTCAAACAGGTGGGGGCCGAATTGGGGGTGACGAAGGAACGGATCCGACAAATCGAGGCCCGTGCCTTGAGCAAGCTCCGCCGGGCGGTCGACGAGCAGAAGATCGACTTCCCGGGGTGAGTTTTCCTGGGCGAGGCGTCCGGGGGCAGCGTGTTCGACACTAGCCCGAAGCGCAAGCGAGGGTAACCGGTTGCGGCTCCCTCGCTTGCGCTTCGGGCTAGTGTTTGTCGTAAAGTATTGAAAAATTTAGCGTTATGGCTACGGCGGGTGTCTTGCGGCGCCCCCGGGAATGCGGCGGTTTTCCAGTCAGAACCGTGGATCGCGGGGTTTTCCGTTTTTTTCCCCACGGTCCCGCTTGCGTGGTCCTGGAGCTCGGATATACTAATAGGTTCGCAATTTGGCACGAGCGGCTAGCGTAGCTCAACCGGCAGAGCAGCTGATTTGTAATCAGCAGGTTGTGGGTTCAAGTCCCTCCGCTAGCTTGAATTGATCGAAAGGAAACAGGGGGGGGTTTCCCGAGTGGTCAAAGGGGTCAGACTGTAAATCTGATGGCTCTGCCTTCGAAGGTTCGAATCCTTCACTCCCCACTTGACGGACGAGAATTATGTTGCTCGCGGGTGTAGCTCAACGGTAGAGCCGCAGCCTTCCAAGCTGCTCACGAGGGTTCGACTCCCTTCACCCGCTTCAACACAACAAAGGAGACAGAGAACGGCCACATGCGGCTGCTGTAGCTCAGTCGGTAGAGCGCGTCCTTGGTAAGGACGAGGTCAAGGGTTCAAATCCCCTCAGCAGCTCTCGTTCGGCCGGATTTGTGACGTCGGTGTAAAGTTCATCCTTACCCGCTATTGAAAGCAGGGAGATCGAATGGCGAAGGAAGCATTTAAACGGACCAAGCCGCACGTGAACGTGGGCACCATCGGCCACATTGACCATGGGAAAACGACGCTGACGGGCGCTATCCTGGCGACTCAAGCGCCCAAGGGCATGGCCAAGTTCAAGACCTATGCGGACATCGCCAAGGGGGGCACGGTCCGCGACGCGACCAAGACCGTGACCATCGCGGTGGCCCACGTCGAGTACGAGACGCAGAAGCGTCACTATGCCCACATCGACTGTCCGGGCCACGCCGACTTCATCAAGAACATGATCACGGGGGCCGCCCAGATGGACGGCGCGATCCTGGTGGTTTCGGCGGCCGACGGCCCGATGCCGCAGACGCGGGAGCACGTCCTCCTGGCCCGCCAGGTGAACGTCCCGGCGCTGTGCGTGTTCCTCAACAAGGTCGACCTGGTCGACGACGAGGAGTTGCTGGAGTTGGTCGAGCTGGAGTTGCGGGAGTTGTTGACGCACTACGGTTTCCCCGGCGACGAGATTCCGATTATTCGCGGCAATTCGTTGGCGGCGTACAACAACCCGACCGACGCGGCGGCGACGAAGTGCATCCAGGAGTTGTTGGACGCGGTGGACGCCTACATCCCCGAGCCGACGCGCGAGGTGGACAAGCCGTTCCTGATGGCCGTCGAGGACGTGTTCTCGATCGAAGGCCGCGGGACGGTGGCCACCGGGCGCATCGAGCGCGGCGTCGTCAAGGTGGGCGACGAAGTCGAGATCATCGGCTTCGGCCTGGAGCCCGCCAAGACGACCGTCACCGGGGTGGAGATGTTCAACAAGCAGCTCGACCAGGGCATAGCCGGCGACAACGTCGGCTGCCTGCTCCGCGGCGTGAAGCGGGAGGAAATCGAGCGCGGCCAGGTGCTGGCCAAGCCGAAGTCGATCACGCCGCACACGCAGTTCGAGGCCGAGGTCTACGTGTTGTCGAAGGAAGAAGGCGGCCGGCATACCCCGTTCTTCAGCGGCTACCGGCCGCAGTTCTACTTCCGCACCACGGACGTCACCGGCACCGCCACGCTGCTGGGCGACGCGGAAATGTGCATGCCCGGCGACAACGTCCGCCTGGCCGTCGAGCTCATCTCCCCCATCGCCATGGATGCGAACGTGCGGTTCGCCATCCGCGAAGGCGGCCGGACGGTGGGCTCGGGCGTTGTAACGAAAGTGATCAAATAGAGCGGGCCCGAAAGTCACGGGGGCCGCCGTCCTTCCTCGCGCGGCGAGGAGCGGCGGGCCCCTTGGTGCGCGACTACAGGGGCGTAGCTCAAATGGTAGAGCACTGGTCTCCAAAACCAGGTGTTGCGAGTTCAAGTCCCGCCGCCCCTGCCATGACCTTCCCACGGAGACGACGACTGCGGTGAGTGCGTTCTATCAAGAATTCATGCGTGCGGGCGTGTATAAGAAAAGCCAGGGTAGGATTACCCGGCAGGTCACGTTCGCTGCGCTGGCCGTCACGGTGTTGCTGGGCCTCTGGCGGTTCAGCGCGATGCTGTATGCAACGTACCCCAACGGCGTCTACTTGTTGTACGTGCTGCCGGTGTCGCCCCTGTACCTTTGCTACGTGATACCGGGCGCCGCGCTGGCGGCCGGTTGGTGGGTGGCGTACCGGGCGGTCAACCTGCCCGGCTTCGCCGACTTCCTCATCTCCGTCGAAGCGGAAATGAACAAGGTCTCCTGGCCGACCCGGGGGGATTTGTATCGGGCGTCCGTGGTGGTGCTGCTGACGATTATCCTTCTGGGTTGCCTGTTGGCGTTGATGGACATCGTTTGGATCGCAGTGTTCCAGGTGTTGCACCTTTACAGTTGATGTAGACCAGGCGGGGTTGCAGGCGTGACTGAACAGTTGAACCAGACCGGCGCAGGGCCCGAGGAGCGGCCCGGCGTGCCGACAGCGGAGCCCCCGGGCGAGACGGCGGTCCAGGCTGCCGGGCCGGTTCCCGTCGAGCCCGCCCGGGCCGAGGCATCGGCGCCTGCCGGGCCACAGGTTCCGGAGGCGATCGCCCCCGAGCCGCCGGTTCCCGCGGCTGAGATCCCCGCGGCCGAGGTTCCCCTAGTCGAGTTCCCCGCGGCAGGGCTTGAGGTTCCGGCCGGCGGAGAGCCGGCCGTCGCAGAAACGGAGTCGGCTGTCCCGGAGCCGCCGCGAAAGGAGCCACCGGCGCCGCGGCCGCGCAAGAAGGCCGCCGTCGTTGAGGCCCCCGCGCCGGAAGTGCCCGCCGAGCCGAAGTCCGAAAACATGGATTGGTTCATCCTCAAGGTCCAGAGCAACCGGGAGGACTCGATCCGCGAGGCACTGCTGCGGCGGGTGGCGATCGCCGGCCTGGACCGCTTCTTCGGCGACGTGATCGTCCCGACGGAGAAGGTGACCGAGTTCAAGGGGGGCAAGAAGCGGGTCATCAAGCGAAAGCTCTACCCGGGTTACCTGGTCGTCCACATGGAGATCAACGAGGACACCTGGTTCCTGGTTCGCGAGACGCCGGGCATCGGCGATTTCACGGGGGCGTCCGGCCACCCGTCGCCGATGTTGGCCCACGAGGTCTCCCGGATCCTGGCCAAGCAGGAGGAGAAGAGCGAGAAGGCCCCGAAACTGAAGATCGGCTTCACCAGCGGCGAGCGGGTGAAGATCAACGAAGGAACCTTCGAGAATTTCGAGGGAGAAGTCGAGAGCATCGACGAAACGAACGGCCGGGTGACCGTGATGATCAACATCTTCGGCCGCTCCACGCCCGTCGAACTGGAATACTGGCAGATCGAGGCGGTATAAAGGAGGGATTGGGGATTAGGGATTAGGGATTAGAGACTGGAGTGTGGCGCGCGGCGGCCCTTCCAATCCCCAATCCCCAATCTCCAATCCCTGTGAGGGCCATGGCAAAACAACTGGTCAGCGAAGTGAAGTTTCAAGTACCGGGCGGGCAGGCGACGCCGGCTCCTCCGGTCGGTACGGCGCTGGGCCGCTTCGGGATCAACCTGGGGCAGTTCGTGTCGCAGTTCAACGATCGGACTCGCGACGCGGGCGGCATGCCCATCCCGGTCGTGGTCAAGGTCTACAACGACCGCTCCTTCGAGTTCGTGACGAAGAGCCCGCCGGCCGCCGCACTCTTGAAGCAGGCGGCGGGGATAGCCAAGGGCTCCGGCGTGCCGAACAAGGAGAAGGTGGGCAAGGTGACGGTGGCCCAGATCGACGAGATTTGCAAGACCAAGATGGCGGACCTCAACGCCCGCGATCTCGATCATGCCCGCCGCCTCGTCGCCGGCACCGCCCGCAGCATGGGGCTGGAAGTGATCGAGTAGGGATTAGGGGATTTGGGGATTTGGGGATTTAGAAAAGCCCCGCGATTGCGTCGCGGGGTTAGCCGCTTGCGGCTTCGCAAGCAGGATCTGTAGGAGGCGACTCCGGTCGCCGCTTTACTACGGAGCGAGTGAAATGCCGAAACTGTCCAAACGAATGAAGACCATGATTGCCAAGGTCTCCGAGACGCCGATGCCGCTGGCCGAGGCGGTCAACCTGCTGAAGACCTTCAACACGACGAAGTTCGACCAGACCGTCGAGATCGTCATGCGGCTGGGCATCGATCCGAAACAGTCGGACCAGTTGGTCCGCGGCTCGCTGGTGCTGCCGCACGGGATCGGCAAGAGCCAGCGGGTCATCGTGTTCGCCAAGGGGGACAAGATCGACGAGGCGAAGGCGGCCGGGGCGGACGAGGTGGGCGGCCCCGAGCTGGCCGAGAAGATCAAGGGGGGGTGGACCGATTTCGACGTCTGCGTCGCCTCGCCGGACATGATGGGCATCGTCGGTCCGCTGGGCAAGGTGCTGGGCCCCCGCGGCCTGATGCCCTCGCCCCGCGCAGGCACCGTCACGCCGGACGTCGGCAAGGTCATCCGCGAGTACAAGGCCGGCAAGGTCGAGTTCCGCACCGATGCCGGCGGGAACGTCCATGCGGTGGTCGGCAAGATGGGCTTCGACGCCCCGAAACTGGTCGACAATATTTCGGCGTTCATCCACTTTGTCCTGAACATGAAGCCCGCCTCGGTTCGCGGCCAGTACGTCAAGGGGATTTCCATCAAGGGCACGATGACCCCCGGCGTCCGCGTGCAGGCAGCCTAGGAGAAAAAGGGGACAGTCCCCATTTGTGCGCAGCACCCGAAGGGCCGTTCCGGCAAATGGGGACTGTCCCCTTTTTCCGGCCAATAAGAAGATTTCCAAGCCATGAGCAAGTACGTCAAG
>JBEKCP010000128.1:0-11024 GCA_050014815.1 Thermoguttaceae bacterium
AGGAAGCAGTAGGCCCCCGTCCACGCAAGGTACAGCACGGGCACCTGGTGCCCCCGGGCGATCGCACCGTAGATGTTGAAGTGGTCCAGCACCGGCAGGACCGTGGACAGCAGGTCGGCCATGAACGGCACCAGCGGCAGCCTCTGCGCCATGGCCGATTGGGCCAGCATCGGCACCAGGTGCCCCAGCACGTAGATCGAGCCGCAGAGGATCAGGTTGGGCAGCATCGGCAACCGGGTCGAGATGGCCACGCTCACGGCCGTCAGCATAATGGCCTCCCACAGGGCCAGCACCAGTCCCGGCGCGATCTTGATCATTTCTTCCTGGCATTGCAGCCAGGTGGGATCGGTCGAGGCCGATTCCCGGGCGTCGTACACCACCTTGACCGGAATGCTGGCAAGGAACAGCGACCCCAGGATGATGAACAGGAGGACCACCGGGCCGAGAATGCCCAGGAATTTGCCCAGGATGAACTCGCGGCGTCCGATCGGCTTCGACAGCACCGTCAGGGCCGTGCGACCCTCGATCTCGTCGGCGATCGACGTGCTGGCCATCCACAGGGCGAGGATGACCGCCAAGACCATGATGAGCGTCAAACCGTTGTCTTCGACCACCTTCAGGTCTTCGCCCAAGGTGAAGTAGGGGATAACGAGAAAGAGGAGGAGCATCGCGGCCCCGATCGCCAGCAGGACGTAGAACAAGGGCTGTGCGACCGCCTCCTTGCCCGTGGCCCATGCGATGGCTGCCATTTTCGGCGCGACCAGCCGGAGCACCTGGAGCGTCGCCACCAGGAGGCAGACTGCGACCGCGGCGCCGACCGCCACGATCCACCAGGGTCTCATGCACGTGGGGACGACAATACCCACCGGAAGGATGTGTCCCGCCAAGATATTCACAAACAATCCCCTTCGCCGCCGCACCGGGACGGATACCTGATGTCTACGCAACCACCGACCGTTTGGTTCGGGGCGTTCAGAACCGGACCTCGAACCCGCGGAACCGCCCGCTCGCCGAGCGGGAGACTTCCTCCTCGCTGGAAATGTGGTGCCGCATCTCCTGTCTCAGCGCACCCAGGAACGCCCGGAGCTCGGCCTGTGTGCCTTCCACGACCACCTGGACCCGGCCGTCCGACAGGTTCCTGACAAAACCCGTCACGTCGAATCCGCGGGCAATCGAGCGGGCAGTATAGCGAAACCCGACTCCCTGGACGTCGCCGGAGAACAAGACCTCTTGCTGTTGGGCGCCCGTTTCAGACACCGCCAAGGACCTCCTCGCTGGAAAGTATATATCTCTTGACTTGCGGGGGGCAACCGCGTACCCTTTGCCCCCTATGCCGTCAAGAAGTGCATGGATGCTGGCGGTCGTGGCCGGAGCGGTTCTGGCGGCCCCGGCGGCTGCCCAGGAGCCCGTTATCCCGCCGCCCCCATCCGGCGACCAGGGCAGAGCCGTGGGGACTGGGTGCCCTACGGGCGCCGTGCCGCCCGCGGAGCCGGCTGCCACGGCTTCGCAGGCTCCGGGCGTCCTGTTGCTCCGCAACGGCCGGGTCATTGAAGGCCGGATCGAAAAACTCGGCGACTACTACCAGGTCTCGCAGTCCGACGGGCAGATTCGGGTCCGCTCCGGCGATGTCCAGTTCGTCTGCCGCGACGTGGAAGAGGGCTACCGGCGGAAGCAGGCCCTGATCCACCCGCAGGACATCAACGAACATCTCGAACTGGCCCAGTGGTGCCAGCGGCAGGGGTTGCTCTCGAGCGCGGCCAACGAGCTCTCCGCCGCCATGGAGATCGATCCAAGCCACCCGATGATCGATGTCCTCCGGCGGCGACTGAAGATGGCGATGGAGGCCCCTTCAGAACCCCCGCCGCCCAGGCCGGCCATGAGCGGCCCTTCCAACGAAGAGCTCGATCGCATGGTTCGGGGCATGCCGGCCGGCACTGTGGAGAGTTTCATCCAGTCCATCCAGCCCGTCCTTATGAACCACTGCATGACTTCCGGCTGTCACAGCGGCCCGTCGGACCATCGGCTCGCGTGGATTCGGGCTCCACAAGGCCAGCCGCCAAGCCGCCGCGTCACGCAACGGAACCTCTACGCCGCGCTCCAGTGGATCGACTGGAACACCCCGGGCGACAGCCCCTTGTTAAAATCCCCCCGCGGACCGCACGGCACCGTGCCGACGGCCATCTTCACCGATCGCCAGTTGGGCCAATACCGGCGGTTGAGCGAGTGGGTCTATCGAGTGGCGCAGCGGCCGATGCCGGCCGAGGGGGCGTCCGGGCTTGGCGGCATCGTTTCAGCGCCCGCCACGTGCGGCTTCGGCGACCTGGTCCCGCCGCGCAACCTTCCTGCCCGGCCCGGCCGCTCGCTGCCGATGCCGCCAGCCCACCGACCGGGCGGGGGCAACCCGGTTCAGCAGGCATCTGGCACGGTGCCGGTGGGGCCTCGCAATCCGGACGCCTTCGATCAGGCGTTTCCCGCCGACGCCGAGACGGCCCCCCCCACGGTCCCCACGCCGGCCGCCAGGGCGCTCGAGAAGCCGTGAAGGCGGGGATCAGTCGTAGGGTGGGTCGACGGGCACCAACGCGCAGCGTTGGTCGGCGAGCCCCACCAATTGGGATGTGGCTGGTTCTCATTTTGCAAATTGAGCAATCAACGCGGCCTTGGGAAGACATGCGGCCCAGGGACGTCCTCAACCCGACCGGTTGCGGCGATCCGCATACACGTCGTAGAGGTCGAAGAGGGTCTCGCGGAGGTCTCCGCCATGGCGTGTGAGCCGTGGGGCGACGTCCTCGAAGGCCACCAGGGGCGGAAAGCCCGCTTGCAACCGCTCGACGACGCGCCACGCCAACTGGGGATCGATGGCCGTGCGGCAGAGGTCCGGCAGACCCGCCGAGCGATGCGACGTGACGAGCAAGCCGAGCCGCAAGCGGCGGCACGACCAGCCCAGCAGCAACCGGCTCGCCAGGCCGAGTTGCTCGTAGCCGTCGATGGCCACGAGGAAAAAGGGGACAGTCCCCATTTGCCGGAACGGCCCGGAGGGTGCTTCGCACAAATGGGGACTGTCCCGTTTTTCCCGGCGGCGGGCCGCGGCGAGGAATCCGTGGGGCAACCGCCGCTGGCCGCGGTGCAGCGTGGTGGAAAGGGTGCTTTGCCCGGCACGCTGGAGGGCCGAGAGGATCGCGAAGAGCAGGGTTGATTTTCCGGAGCCGTGGGGCCCGACGATCTGGCCCCGCCATCGCGATCGGCGGAGCCGGTCCACGAGGTCTTCCACGTTTTGGCCGGCCGGAAAGAGGAAAGTCGCCGCGCGGGGCCGGATTCGGCTGGCCGAGAAGGGGTTCAGCCGGGTTTCGGGGTCGTTCATGTGGAACGCATCGCCGTTCATCATCGTTTAGCGGGCGGGCTTGCCCGCCGCTCCACTGAAGATTCCTCTCGGCGGGCAGGGCACCATGCCCAGCATGGTCGCCCGCTAAACGGTAAGCTCATGCCGGAGGTACGTCGCCGAGCCGGAATATCTTTTGGGCAAGAAGCTCGCGGCCCTGCTCGAAGAACGCCCGAACCCGGACACACCACCGGACCTGGACGATCTGGCCTTCGTAGCTCAGCGGGCTGGGCGGCAGCGTGGTGCTGAACCGTTCGGGCCTGCGGGGATCGATCCAGTCGCCGCTTTCCGTGTCCCGCCGCCAGAATTCGTGGATGGCGAGGTCCTGCTCCCCTTTGCCCTCACTGTACCACAACACGGAGACTTCCACCGCGCGGATGGGATCGCCTTCGACCGACTCCAGCCGGTATTCGCCGGACAGGGATTCGCCGGGGCGATAGATCCGGTTGCCGCCGTCCAGGCGGATGAGGATGGCCGGCTCGTTCATGGGCTGCCGCTCCCCCGACCATCCTTCGGATGGTGCCCGTCCTTCGGATGGTGCCCGTCTTTCAGATGGTGCCATGGGACCAAGGCAGAGGGGTACACGATGACGGGAAAGGCCCGTTGGAAGGTCTGCCAGTCGGCCACGTCGCCGCGGACGACCAGTTCCCAGTCGATTTCGTTGTGGTCGGCGCGGAAGGAGTGCATGGCGCCGGCCGGCACGCTCACGCCGCACTCCGCCTGGAACGGCTCGCCGGGGCGGATCTCGAACCCCTCGCGGCGGAAGAGTTCCAGACGGCGGACCTCGCGGGCCTCGGTGCGGGCGTTGGTGCCCTGGCGATAGGTCGCCTCCTCCCGGCAAACCAGCGAGACCTCCAACGACCGCATGCGGAGCCGTCCCGACTGCGATACCAGCAGCTTGTACTCCCCTCCCGGCAGCAGCGGATGGTCGGAAATCTCCACGAGCGTCGGCCCGACCCCCGCGGTCAGCACCAGTTGACGGATGAAGCAGACGATCAGGGCCACCCCGATCGCCAGGAACGGGAGGATGAAGAGCGTCAGGAGCCAATCGGGCCGTTCCATTCTGAAGCTGCCGGCCGCTTTCACGACGAAGTACGAGACGGCGCCGTTCCACAACACGCACGCCGCCGCCAGCCCCAGCAGCATCCAGCCGGGCGAGCCGCTCAACGGCAGGCGATACGCGAGCTTGGTGCCGGGACTGCTCGTGATGTCCCTCAGGTCCGGGACGTTGGGCAGTTTCGGCCCGGCGTCGCCGTCGAGGTCGAACAGCTCGACCGGCTGCGCCCGCTGCACGGTCGCGGCGCGGCGCTCGGCCGATTTTCCCCAGCGGAGGAGCGTGTAGACCAGCCCGCCCGCCCCGATCGCTATGAACGACCCCGGCACGAGAAACACCAGCCAGATCCACCACTGGTCGCCGCGGACGAGCACGGCCACGCCGGGATTGGCCGGATCGTACCAGCACGGGTATCTTTGCCCCTCGGTAAACCGCTCCAGCGCGGCGGATACCCCCTCCCGATCGCTGGTGTAGCCGTAGCGGGCCAACGCCCCTTCGCCGTCGCCGGAAGAGGCGGAGTGGATGTCGTAAGTCACTGCGTGGCAGGTCTCGCCCTGGACCTGGTACTCGATCTTGATCTCGGGCCGGTAGAGGGTGCCGGTGTCCCCCTTGATTTCGCCGACCTTCTTTTGCAGCACGGTGCAGGTGCTCTCGACGAAACCGTGGTGGACCCGCCACTCGGGGATCACCAGCCAGAGAATGCCCGCCAGGATGCCCCCGCAGCCGACCACCAGCAGGACGGCAAAGAACACGGCCTCGCCCAGGTTGCCGAGGGTGCGGGAGCCGGTCCGCCGGTGGCCGCGTTTTTTTTCGTAGTAGCGGAAATTTCGGGCCACGGTCGTTACCGCGGTTGGGAAGGCGGCGGGGCCTTCATCAAGGCGCCGTCCTCCCGCTTGGACTCGCGGAAGAAGCCAATCCCCTCCAGCGCCTTGTAGACCTCTTCCAGCGTCTTCTCTCCGAAGTTCGAAATACCCAGCAGGTCCTCGGGGGTGCAGCTCAACAGGTCGCTGACTGTGAAGATGCCGCGCTCCTCCAGACAGTTAGTCGTCCGAACGGTCAAACCGATCTCCGCCGTACTCATCTCCAGTTTCTCGGCCCGATCCTGGGCCTGCGTATCGGTCTTGATCAACGGGATCCGGGTGGCTGCCATGGGCTCCCTCCCACAGGGTCGGGGACTGTCCCTATTTTCGTCCGACGAAAATGGGACGGTCCCCCTTGTTCGTGAACGGTACCGGCGGCGGGCCCGCCCCGTCGCCACATTGAGCAAGAGTATAGCAACTTCGGGCAATAGTGGCTAGCGGCAGAAAGTAGGTCCCGCCTGCCGGGCGGGACTTCGGTCGGGGCTCATCGAAGTCCCGCCCGGCAGGCGGGACCTACCGCGTCGCTACCTGGCCCGACCCCTCCCGCGGATGTATACTCGATACCTGTCGCCTCTTGCCAGCCACCAGCCACCAGCCACCAGCCACTTGTGTCTGCCGAACTCCTGCTAGACCTGACGCCATCCCAGCGGGAGGCCGTCGTACAGGTCGAGGGGCCCCTGCTGATCCTCGCCGGGCCCGGCAGCGGCAAAACCCGGGTCATTACCCACCGCATCGCATGGCTCCTGGCCCAAGGGATTCCCGACCACCAGATCCTCGCGCTGACGTTTACCAACAAGGCGGCCGACGAAATGGGCAGCCGGGTCGAGCGGCTCGCCCCCGGCCGATCCACCTGGATCGGCACCTTCCACCGGTTCTGCGCCCGATTACTCCGGAAATACGCCCCCCTGGTCGGTCTCCAGGAGAACTTCACGATTTACGACGCCGGCGACAGCACGACGGCCTTGAACCGGACCCTGGCACAATTGAAGATCGATCCGGCCTTCGTCTCAGGGGAGTCGGTCGCCCGCGCCGTCAGTTGGGCCAAGAACAACCTGATCCTGCCCGAGCAGTACGCGCCGCAGCCTGGCCATCCCCTGGGCAACGTCGTGCAGCAAGTCTACCCAGCTTACCAAGCCCGGCTGCGGACTTCCAATGCCGTCGACTTCGACGACCTGCTCCTCCACGTCGCCACGCTCTTGGGCGACAACCCGGAGATCCGCCAGTCGCTCGACGAGCGATACCGCTTCATCCTCGTGGACGAGTACCAGGACACGAACCTCGCGCAGTACGCCATCGTCCGGGCCCTATCGATCGACCACCCCAACCTGGCCGTAACCGGCGATCCGGACCAATCCATCTACGGCTGGCGGGGCGCGAACCTGAACAACATCCTCGAGTTCGAGCGGGCCTTTCCGGAGGTCCGGGTCGTTCGCTTGGAGCGGAACTACCGGAGCACCCAGCGGATCCTTCGCGTGGCCGCCCACCTCATCTCGCACAACGTCCGCCGCAAGGAGAAGGCACTTTACACGGAGAACAGCCTGGGGGAGCCGGTCCGGCTGGTCAGCTATCCGACCGAGAAGGACGAAGCGGAGGACATCGCCGCGGGAATCGCCGGCGAGATCCGCGCCGGGCGCCGCCGGGCCCGCGACTTCGCCGTCTTCTACCGCACCAACGCCTTGAGCCGGGCATTCGAGTTCGCCTTGCGGGACGCCGGCGTCCCCTACCAGTTGGTCCGCGGCGTCGAGTTCTTCCAACGCAAGGAGATCAAGGACCTCCTGGCGTATCTGCAACTGGTCAATAACCCGGCCGACGAACTGGCCCTCTTGCGGGTAATCAACACGCCGGCCCGGGGCATCGGAAAGACGACCATCGAGCGGCTCGGTGAGCACGCCGCCCGCCGGGGACTGACGCTCCTGGAGGCCGCGCGGCAGGTCGGCCGGATCGAGTCGATCGGAAAGCGTCCCGCCGCCCGGATGGGTCAGTTCGTCGAGTCCTTCGACCGACTGGCCGCGGCAGCGGGTGTCCCGATGGAAGAACTCCTCGGACTCGTCCTGACCGAGACGGGCTGGGAAGACCTCTGGAAGGCATCCGGCGACGAGGACGACGACCAGCGGCTGGCCAACGCCCAGGAACTCCTGACCGTCGCCCGCGAGTTCGACGATCGCCACGGCGGCGCCGGACACCTCGAGGCGTTCCTCGAGGAGACCGCCCTGGTGAACGACACCGACGACTGGGAGGAGCAGCGAGACCGGGTGACCCTGATGACGCTCCATGCCTCGAAGGGACTGGAGTTCCCCGTCGTCTATCTCGTGGCGGTCGAAGAGGGGCTGCTGCCCCATGAACGAAGCCGGCAGCACCCCGACCAGATGGAGGAGGAACGCCGACTGATGTTCGTGGGAATCACCCGTACCCGGCAGCGGCTCCAAATCAGCCTGGTCCGGCACCGCGATTTTCGGGGGCAGCGGAAGACGGCCATCCCGAGCTCGTTCCTCATGGACCTTCCGCGGTCGGAGATGGAGTTAGTCGGAATCGAAAGCCGGCGGCCGGAGGGGGCCGACATCGAGAATATCCCCCAAGGGGTGGCCGAACCGGTCATCCGGTGGCCGCAGCGGTCGGCCAAGACCGTCCCCGCAACACCTCTGGCCGGGCTGACCACCGCCGCCGAACTGGCCAACGGCGGAGCACCTTCCCCGCCGCCCGACCCGGACGCCTTCCAGCACGGCATGCTGGTCCTGCACCCGCAGCACGGCCTGGGGCGGATCGTTGCCTTGAGCGGCAGCGGGCCCCAGCGGCGGGCCACGGTCGATTTCACCTCGTCGGCGGGGCGTCGGAAGTTCCTCCTGGTCGAAAGCCCCTTATTGCCGGTGAGGAAGGAATGACTCCCCACGCTCCTTTGGAAGAGGAGAGTTGTTGTTGGACGGGCGATAAGGCCCTTCCGGCGGCGTTGCCATCGGTTCCGGCGGCAGATATAATGACCGGTTCTCGACGGCCCGCGGACAGTCCCTTGCGTCGAGGGACCGGGTGGACGAGGCAGTCATGTACGTCTGTTTTTGGGAACGAAACGAAACAATTCTATGGTCAATCGCAATCTGATCCGAAGCCTGGACCTCAGCGACGAGGAGTGGCAGGAGGAAATCACGGCGGCCATGCAGGACGCCCCCGCCGAAGAGATCGAGTGGGGGACCCGGGAAGTGGCCGTCAACCAGATCGTCCAGGGCCGCGTCCTGCGGACCGAGGGGGACTACGTCCTGGTCGACGTGGGATACAAGAGTGAGGGCATCATCCTCCGGAGCGAATGGGAAGAGGGCGAGCCCCTGCCCGACCCCGGCCAGATCATCAAGGTCCTCATCGAGGACGTCGAGGACATCCACGGCCTGGTGGACGACTCCCGCGGCATGATCACGCTGAGCAAGCGGAAGGCCGAGAAGATCGAGGCCTGGCTCCAGGTGATGGAAACCGTCCACGAGGGCGAGGTCGTCACCGGCGTGACGACGCGGAAGATCAAGGGCGGACTGCTCGTGGACATCGGCGTGCCGGTGTTCCTGCCCGCCAGCCAGGTGGACATCCGCCGGCCGGCCGACATCGGCGACTACATCGGGCGGACGATCCAGTGCATGGTGCTGAAGATCGACGAGGCGCGGCGGAACATCGTCGTGAGCCGCCGGGCGCTGATCGAGGCGGAGCGGGCGGAGAAGAAGGCCCAGTTGCTCGCCGAACTCGAGACCGGCCAGCGACGCAAGGGCATCGTCAAGAACATCGCCGACTTCGGGGCGTTCGTGGACCTCGGCGGAATCGACGGGCTGCTCCACATCACCGACATGAGCTGGGGCCGCATCAATCACCCCTCCGAAATGCTGGCCATCGACCAGGAAATCGAGGTCCAGATCCTCCACATCGACTACGAGAAGGAGAAGATCGCCCTGGGCCTGAAACAGAAGACCCCCAGCCCCTGGGAGGAGGTCCAGGAGAAGTTCCCGGTCGGCAAGCAGATCCGCGGCTCGGTCGTCAACGTGATGAGCTACGGCGCCTTCGTCAAACTGGAGGAGGGCATCGAGGGGCTCGTCCACATCAGCGAGATGTCCTGGACCCGCCGCATCACCCATCCCAGCGAGCTGGTGCAGGTCGACGACGAGATCGAAGTGGTCGTGCTCAAGATCGACAAGGAGAAGCACGAGATCTCGCTGGGCATGAAGCAGACCCAGGAGAACCCGTGGGACCGCGTCGCCGACCGCTACCCGCCCAACAGCCTCGTCAAGGGCACGGTCCGCAACCTGACCAACTACGGGGCCTTCATCGAGATCGAGGAGGGCATCGACGGGCTGCTCCACGTCAGCGACATGTCGTGGACCCGCAAGATCAGCCATCCCAGCGAGATGGTCGAAAAGGGCCAGGTGGTCGAGTGCCGCGTGCTGACCGTCGACCAGGATCGCCGGCGGATCGCCCTGGGGCTGAAGCAGTTGAACGACGACCCGTGGGCCACCGACATCCCCGGCCGCTACCAGCCCGGACAGATCGTCAAGGGCCCGGTGACGAAGATCACGAACTTCGGCGTGTTCGTGGGGCTGGAGGACGGGCTGGAGGGCCTGCTGCACATCTCCGAGTTGGCCGACCACAAGGTCGAGAACCCGGAGGAAGTCGTGAAGGTGGGCCAGGAGATCGAGGTCAAGGTGTTGCGCGTCGATGCGGACGAGCGGAAGATCGGCCTCTCGCGGAAGCGCGTCGAATGGGCCGAGGAAGCCGAGGGCCAGGCGGAGCCGGGAAAGGCCCCTTCCGCCCCGCCCATGGAGCTCAAGGGGGGCGTCGGCAGCTCCGGCCCCCTGATCCAGCCCAACCTCGTCAAGACGGACCAGCCGCCGCCCGCCGAACCGCAGTAGGGCGGAAGAGGGAACTCAGATTGCGTTTAGCGGGCGGGCTTGCCCGCCGAGCACCGGATGGCCCACGGTTCACTCGCCGGGCAAGCCCGCCCGCTAAACGTGCTCAACCCGACAGTTTGGGCGTGCCAGAGTACTGGCCGTACGACCGTTGCGAACGGCGCCATCCGAAAGGGCGGCAAAGGCCAACCGTCGGCCGCGTATCTTTCGATTCCGCCCCCGCCGGTCACGACCGGCGGGGTCGTTCTTTTCGGTACGGACGAAAAGCCGCCTATTTCCCCCCCAGTTCATCCACTGCACGCTTCCTTGCAGAAACCAGCGCCGGCACGTCGATGTTGTGTCTACACCCGAGCGTTCCAGACCCTGCGCACACTGCCATGCCCAACACGCGACGCCGACCCCTAGCCAACGTGCAATCTCCGCTGGAGACCTACCTCCGCGAGATCAACGAGACTTCGCTCTTGTCGGCCGTGGACGAGCAGGAGCTGGCGGCCGCCATCGGCCATGGCGACGTCCAGGCCCGCGACCGCATGGTCCGGGCGAATCTCCGGCTGGTGGTCAACATTGCTCGGGGGTACACGGGCAAGGGCCTGGGGCTTCAAGACCTGATCGAGGAGGGAAACCTGGGCCTCTTGCGGGCGGTCGAGGGCTTCGATCCGGCCGTGGGCACCCGCTTCTCGACCTACGCCAGCTACTGGATCAAGCAGTCGATCAAGCGGGCGCTGATCAATACGGCCAAGACGATCCGTATCCCGGCCTACATGGTCGAGCTCTTGTCGAAGTGGCGGCGGGCCAGCACCCGGCTGGGCGAGGAGCTTGGCCGCACCCCCACGCCCGAGGAAGTGGCCCGCGTCTTGGGCCTG
>JBEKCP010000129.1:0-10977 GCA_050014815.1 Thermoguttaceae bacterium
CGGTCGGAGATCGGCCGCGCGGGGTTCGGCCGGGCGGTGGTCGGACTCAGCGGCGGGATCGATTCCAGCGTGGCGACTTTTCTGGCCGCCCGGGCCATGGGACCCGAGAACGTCCTGGCCGTTACCATGCCCTACAAGACCTCCAGCGAGGCGACCCGGCGGGACAGCCGCGCCGTGATCGAACAACTGGGGATACGCACCGTCGACATCCCCATCACCCGTGCGATCGATGCGTACTTTACCCAATTCCCCGACGCCTCGCAGCTCCGCCTGGCCAACAAGTGCGCCCGGGAGCGGATGACCGTCCTCTACGACCAGAGCGCGGCCTTCCAAGGATTGGTCGTTGGAACGAGCAACAAGAGCGAGCTCCTGTTAGGATACGGCACGCAGTTCGGCGACATGGCCTCGGCCGTCAACCCGGTCGGCGACCTTTACAAGACGCAGCTTTACCAACTGGCCGCGCACCTGGGCGTTCCGGGGGAGATCCTCGACAAGGCCCCGACCGGCGACCTCTGGGTCGGCCAGACCGACGAGGGCGAACTCGGGTTCGGTTACGCCGAGGTGGACTCGCTGCTGGTGCTCCTCGTGGATCGCCGCTGGCGGCGGGCCGAGCTGGTGCGGGCCGGATTCGACCCCGAGTTCGTCGATCGCGTGGCCGCGATGGTCCGCCGAAACCACTACAAGCGCCGCATGCCGGTCATCGCCAAACTCTCGCACCGCACGATGGACCGCGACTTCCGCTACGCCCGCGATTGGGGAACGTGATGCAGATTTTGGATTTTGGATTTTAGATTTTGGATTTGTTTGAGATTTGGGATTTGAGATTCCGAGGCCCTGATGAAGAACGTTGTGACGCTCGTGCTCGGCGGGGGACAGGGGACTCGCCTCTACCCGCTGACCAAGGTCCGCTCGAAGCCGGCGGTGCCGGTGGCGGGCAAGTACCGCCTGATCGACATCCCGTTGTCCAATTGCATCAACAGCGGTTTGAACCGGATCTACGTGCTGACCCAGTTCAACTCGGTCAGCCTGCACCGCCACATCCGCAGCACCTATATCTTCGACGCCTTCGACCGCGGGTTCGTAGAAATCCTGGCCGCCCAGCAGACCTTGGACAACGCCAATTGGTACCAGGGAACCGCCGACGCCGTGCGGCAGAACCTCCGCTACATCGAGGACCCCGCGATCGACTACGTCCTGATCCTCTCCGGCGACCAGCTCTATCGCATGAACTTCCGGGAGATGATCGCATCGCACGAGCAGAGCGGGGCCGACGTCTCCATCGCCGGCGTCCCGGTGGCAAGGGAAGAGGCCGGCTCCGTCGGGGTCATGCGGGTGGACGCCTCCGGCCGCGTAGTCGGCTTCCTCGAAAAGCCGCAGACTCCCGAAGACGTCGCGTTGGTGCGGACCGATCCGGCCTGGATCGACGCCCAGGGGGTGCCCAGCCGCGGACGCGATTGCCTGGCGAACATGGGCATTTACCTGTTCAACCGCGCCACGCTGCTGGATTCGCTCGAAAAGACGGCGTATCGCGATTTCGGCAAGGAGGTCTTCCCCGCCTCGATGCGGGCCCATCACGTCCACTTGCACCTGTTCGACGGCTATTGGGAGGACATCGGGACGATCCGGGCGTTCTACGAGGCGAACCTCCTGCTCTGCTCGCGGGACCCGCCGTTCGACCTCGCGCTCAGCTCTGCGCCGGTCTACTCGCGGCCGCGGTTCCTGCCCCCTTCGCACATCCACGGCGCCACGATCCGGCAGAGCCTCGTGGCCGACGGCTGCGTGATCGAGGAAGGCGCGGTCATCGAGAACAGCATCATCGGCCTGCGGTGCATCATCGGCCGCGACGTGACGATCCGCGACTCGATCCTGATGGGCAACGATTTCTACGACGCGCCCGGCGCGGCCCCCGACGCGGGTGCTCCCGCCGGGCGCATCCCGCTGGGCGTCGGCCGCGGCACGCACGTCGAGGGCGCCATCATCGACAAGAACTGCCGGATCGGCGCGAATGTCCGCGTGCTGAATTCCCGCGGAATCGTGGCGACCGAGGAAACCCCCTGCGGCATGATCCGCGACGGCATCGTCGTCATCCCCAAGGGCGCGGCCTTGCCCGACGGGTGGTCCATGTAATCGCTCCCCTCTCCCTTCGGGAGAGGGGCAGGGGGTGAGGGCGTAGTGAAGAAACCGGTTGAATTGCTACCGAAAGGAAGAACAATGCAGCCGACCATTGGCGAGCGTTCACGGGGCAGGCAGGGGCGACCACCGAAGACAACGGAAGTGCGCTTCCCCGTTTACGTCAGCGCGTCGCACACGAGGTCGCCGACCTCGCGGGTGCCGTAGCCCATGCGGCCGGCGGCCTGGCTCTTCATCTTCGTGCCGGTGACCTTCTGGATGGCCGCCATGACCCGCTGGCCCGCCTTCGGGTAGCCGCTGTGCTCCAGGAGCATGGCGGCGGCGCCGATGGCGGCAATGGGGTTGATGACGTTCTTGCCGGTGTACTTCGGGGCGCTGCCGCCCATCGGCTCGAACATGCTGACGCCGCCGGGGTCGGGATTGAGGTTGCCGCCGGCCGCCACGCCCATCCCGCCCTGCAGGATCGCCGCCAGGTCCGTGATGATGTCGCCGAACATGTTCGTGGTCACGATCACGTCGAACGACTCGGGGTTCTTGATCATCCACATGCAGCAGGCATCGACGTGGTTGTAGTCGGTCTTGACGTCGGGGTAGTCGCGGGCGACGTCCTGGAAGGTCCGCCACCAGAGGTCGTGGCCGTAGGTCAGCACGTTCGTTTTGGCCACCAGGGTCAGTTGCTTGCGGCGGTTGCGCTTGCGGGTGTAATCGAAGGCCCAGCGGATGCACCGTTCGCAGCCCTTGCGGGTGTAGACGGCGGTCTGCATGGCGACCTCGTCGGGAGTGCCCTTCTTCAGGAAGCCGCCCATGCCGACGTACATGTCCTCGGTGTTCTCGCGGACGACGACGAAGTCGATCTGGTCGGGGCCCTTGCCGGCCAGCGGCGTCTCGACGCCCGGATAGAGCTTCACGGGGCGGAGGTTGATGTACTGGTCGAAGCGGAACCGCAGTTCCAGGAGGAGTCCCTTTTCCAGGATGCCCGGCGGCACGTCCGGATGCCCCACCGCGCCCAGGAGGATCGCCCGGAACGTGCGGAGCTCGTCGATCACGGACTGGGGCAGGATCTCGCCGGTGCGGAGGTAGCGCTGGCCGCCCAGATCGAAATCGACGAGCTCACAGCAAATGCCTTCCAGGGCGGCCACCGCCTTCAGGACCTTGACGGCCTCGGCGGTGACTTCGGGTCCGGTGCCGTCGCCGCCGATGACGGCCACGCGGAGAATGTCACGGGTGCTCACAGTGAGGTCCACTCAGTTCTTGCTGAAGCCTACCGCCTTGACGGCGGCCCTTTCGCGCCCGAGCGGATTCTTGAGGAACCGCTTGCGACACTCCGGGCAAAGATCGAAACGCAGTTGCTGGTACACGTCCTGGCCGATTTCGTCGCTGTCGGCGTCTTCCAGTTGCTCCAGCACGTCCTGGATTTCCTGGAGGTGGTCGCAATCGCTCTCTTCCTCGTCCGTCGCGGCAGGAGCCAGCGCGGCGTAGATTTCCATCTTGACGACGTAGCGTAGATCTTCGTCGAGGTCCAGTTCCCGTTTGCACACATCGCATGAGTATCGAATCATTGACCTGCTCCTCGTCACAATGCCGGCCCGTGGGGCCGAAGATCGAAGGCGTGCCCGATAGACCCATCCTAATGTCGGCCGCCGAGTCGTGGCAAGGCATCCTTGGCAAATTCCTCGCGGATTTCTTGGCGGCTGCGACGGTTTTTCGGGGGGGAGCGGGAGTGAAGATCGGTAAACCTATCCCCCCCTCAGCGCGATCTGGTTGCGACGTGAGAACTGGATTACAATGGACGCTGGGACAAGTGCCGTATCCGGGAGACAGCACCAGTGCAGACCGTCAAGCCGCATGGCCACCGATCGAAGAGGGGTGTCGGCTCCAGGCGAGCCCACGGGACGACCGAGCCCGCCGGCCCACCGCCGCCCGCCAGTCCGTTGACGGCCAGCGTCCTGGTGCTCAACCGCCTTTATCTGGCGGTCCACGTCGTCGGTGCGCGTCGGGCGTTCGCCCTTCTATGTCGCGAGTTGGTCGAGGTCATCCACTTCGAGGAGGGGGCGCTGGCCACTTACACGTTCGACATGTGGCGCGAGGCGAGCAAGTTGCGTGCCAACTCCAAGCAACCTCATGAAGACTGGGTCCGTGCGGTCAACTTCGAGATCCAAGTGCCCCGGGTCGTCCGTCTTCTGACGTATGATCGACTGCCCAGGCAGCATGTCCACCTCAACCGCCGCAGCGTGTTGGCGCGCGACGGCCACCAGTGCCAATACTGCGGCCGGCACTTTCCGATCCAGCAGTTGAGCCTTGATCACGTCCTGCCCCGCAGCCGCGGCGGCACCACGACGTGGGAGAATGTCGTTTGCGCTTGCCTGGGGTGCAACGTCCGCAAGGGCGGGCGCACCCCCCACGAGGCGAAAATGACCCTCATCTGCCGCCCCACCAAACCCCGGCGGAATCCCCTATTGTTGACAAGACTGAATAATCCGAAGTACGAGAGTTGGCGAACCTGGCTGGATGGGGTGTACTGGGATATTGGAGCGAGAGATTGATACCTCTTGCGTGGATCAGCCGCACCCCACAAGCGAACGGCTAGGCTTGTTTCTTTCGCGATCCTTGTTTACAATCGGTTAGTAGGTTGCGGGGCCTCGGGCCAAGGGCCGCCGCGACTCGAAGCCTCTCACGGATGAGGGCGGTGCAAGGGCAATTGTCCATCGTTCAAGGACGCCATAGCGTGGGACTCTCCGAAATCGACCGTAACCTCCTGGAGCGGTGTCTCCAGAAGAAGCCCAGGGCGTGGGAAGACTTTGTCGACCGCTTCATGGGCCTGGTCCTGCACGTCATTCGGCACACCGCGCAATCGCGGAGTGTCCGGCTATCGCCCGAGGATCGCGACGACCTCTGCGCCGAGGTCTTCCTGGGGATCATCAAGAAGGATCTGGCCGTGCTGAGGAACTTTAGCGCCCGCAGCAGCCTGGCGACGTATCTGACGGTGATTGCCCGGCGGATCGTGGTCCACGAGATGCTGGCGCGCCGGGCGATGTCGCGGCTCACCGACGGGGGCGCGGCGCACGCGGCGGAGTCCGTCCCCGATCGCCACAACGGCGCCGAGGAGCGGTTGGAGAATCAAGAGGAGATCCAACGGCTCCTCGACGGGTTGAACGGCACCGAGGCCCGGGTAGTCCGCATGTATCATCTGGAGGGGAAGAGCTACCAGGAAATAGGCTCGGCCGTCGGGATGTCGGAGAACAGCGTCGGTCCGATCCTCAGCCGGGCCCGAGACAAGCTCCGCCGCGCGAGCGTGAATTCGCCGGCCGCTCCATAGAGAGGCGGGTCCGCGAGACGCTCCATTACCGGCTGGGCCTGAGCCGGCCCGCTCCCCCTTTTCGCCCCGGACTCGACTACCTGCCTGACCCTTGAAGAAGTGCCCATGGGGTGCCCCGCCGGACGCGTTGCGGCCATCGATTACGGGACGGTGCGGATCGGGATCGCCATGTCCGACCCGGAGCGAACGATCGCCAGCCCATGGGAGAGTTACACCCGCCGCACGCCGGAACTCGACGCCCGGCAGTTCCAGCGACTGGCCGCTGAAAACGGCATTGCACTCTGGGTGGTCGGACTGCCGGTACACCTTGACGGGCGGGAGAGCCGAAAGTCGCTGGAGGCCCGGCAGTTCGGCCGATGGCTCGCTCTGGCGACCGGCGTACCCCTGGTCTTCTTCGACGAGCGTTTCACCACCGCCGAGGCGGAGGACGTGCTCCGCGAGGCGAAACTGACCGGACGAGGCCGCAAGAACCGCATCGACATGGTGGCCGCCCAGATATTGCTGACTGCCTATCTGGAATCTCCCGACAAGGCCCTGGAACCCCCGATGGCGATCGACGACTGACATGCCCAAGCTCATCATCGGTTGCGGATACCTGGGCCGGCGCATCGCCCGGCGGTGGCGAGGCGAGGGGCACCAGGTGTTCGGGGTCGTCCGCCGCGCCGACCAATACGAGCAACTTGCCGCCGAAGGCATCCGGCCGATCCTCGCCGACGTAACCCGGCCGGAGACGCTCCGCGCGGTGCCGCCGGCCGAGACCGTCTTGTACTCGGTCGGCTACGACAGTGCCTCGGGAAAGTCGCGATGGGACATCTATGTCGAGGGACTCCGCAACGTGCTCGACGCCCTTTCCCCAGCCACCCCACGGGTCATCTTTACCAGTTCGGCCAGCGTCTACGGCGATGCGGGCGGCCAGTGGGTGGACGAGGACTCCCCCTGCCGGCCGGAGAGCGAAGCGGCCCGGGCCTTGGCGGCGGCCGAAAACCTGTTGGCCGCCCACGCGCTGGGCCAAGTGGCCGTCGTCTTGCGGCTGGCGGGGCTCTACGGGCCGGGTCGGCTGCCGCAGACGGCCGACCTCCGCTCGGGTCGGCCTTTGGCGGTCGTGGCCGGCTCGCTGGTGAACCTCATCCACGTCGAGGATGCCGCTCGGGCGGTATTGGCGGGGGAGGTCCGGGCAATGCCGCCGCGAACCTATGTCGTCTCCGACGGCCACCCGGTCGAGCGCCGCGAGTACCTGCGTCGTCTGGCGGAAGTGCTCCAGTTTCCGCCGCCGACATTCTGCGTAGAGGAGACCGTGGCCGGCCGCCCGAGCCGCAGCCTTGGCCAGAAGCGGCTCCGCAACACAAGGCTGCTCGACGAGCTGGGGCTTGAGATCGAGTATCCCAGTTACTACGAAGGACTTGCGGCGGCCGTGGCGGCTTGCGAGGCGTCCTGGTAGCCGCGGATGTATATCCGCGCGGATATTCATCCGCGGCTAATGAGGAACTCACCCCCACTGACGGGTGGGTTTGTCTGTGCGGTTTGTGCCGGATATTCCTTCAATGCCGACGGCAACGACTGCCGATGCTGTCTATAGCTCGAATTTTGTTTCGCCGGAGAACAGGGGGGAATACCATGTTTCGCCGACTAATGCTTGCCCTGGGGTGCGCCGCGGTGATTGGGGTCTGGAGCCGCGGTTCCGCCGCCCGCGCCGATGAGGCCTTCGGCCGCCAATGGGGCCAGAACTACAGCACCCAGGAATGGAGCCGGTTGTACCACTACCCGTACGTCTACTATCCGCAGAATTTCTGGGGACCCGATTACTACCGCAGCTCCGGGAACATGTATTATCGCTATCCGCCCGAAATGCAGATCCCCGTCTATAACCGCCAGTGGCACAACGAGTATCCGCAAGTCCGCCGCTACTACGCGGGGGGCCACTTCAGCCTCGATACGTTCTGATCGAGCTGCGCGCCGCTGCCCACCGGATTGACTGCCCGCCGATACGCCCTAGAATTTGACGCTATTGAAGTCTGATAGCGGCTCGGAGATGGGCGTGATGGCGACAGGTGAAGCCCTGCCGGTGTTCTTGCTGATTGCCTGCGTCCTGGCGATGGCCGGGGTCTTGCTGGCGATCTCCGCATTGCTGAATCCCAAGCGGCCGGGGCCGGTGAAGGAAATGCCCTACGAGAGCGGCATGGACCCGGTCCACGACACGCGGCGGCGGTTCGACGTGCGGTTCCACCTGGTGGCCATCGCCTTTCTGGTCTTCGACGTGGAGTTGCTTTTTCTCTATCCCTGGGCGGTGGCCTTCTGGTCGGCTGCCGAGCGGGATGCCGCCGGGGCCGCAGCCCACCACAGGGACCTCTTGTTCGCCGGGGGGATGGCTTTCCTCGCGCTCTTGGCCCTCGGATTCCTCTACGATTGGTGGAAGGGGGTCTTTCGATGGCATTAGGAGGGGATAGGGGTCAGGGGTCAGGAGACAATAGCCGCGGGTGCATACCCGCGGATATTCATCCGCGGCTATCCTCGTTTTTCCAGCCGACCCGGCTGGACGCCTTGGTGAGCTGGTGCCGGAAATACAGTCTCTGGCCGATGCCTTTTGCCACCGCGTGCTGCGGGATCGAGCTGATGGCCACCGGCGCCAGCCGGCACGACATCGCGCGGTTCGGCGCCGAGGTGTTCCGCTTCAGTCCGCGGCAGTGCGACCTGATGATCGTGGCCGGCCGGGTCGTCATGAAGATGCTGCCGGTCCTTCAGCGGATCTGGCAACAGATGCCCGAGCCGAAGTGGTGCATTTCCATGGGGGCGTGCGCCTCCACGGGCGGCGTGTACGACACGTACTGCGTCGTGCAGGGGATCGACCGGTTCATTCCGGTGGACATTTACGTCCCCGGTTGCCCGCCGCGGCCCGAGCAGCTTATCCAGTCGGTGGTTGACCTTCAGGAGAAGATCCAACGGGAAGGGACCCTCTGGGGCAAGGAGTTCGACGCGCCGTCGCGTCAATCGCCCAACCGGGCGTTGCAAGACGGGGATTAGGGATTGGGGATTAGGGATTGGGAAAAGCCCCGCGACTGCGTCGCGGGGATTGTCGCGCAGTGTGGTCGCGGCAGCGCAGTGTTTGCAGCTTTTGGAGTTCGCGCCGCATGAGCACGGAAGAGACGATCGCCGCCGTCCGCGCCGCTTTCGGCGACCTCTCCACGAGCGAGTTCCGCGGCCAGACGCGGATCGTCGTGCCGGCCGCCGACGCACACGGCCTGTTGGCGCTCTTGAAAGACAAACAGGGCTTCGATCTGTTGGTCGACGTAACGTGCGTCGATTACCTCCATTACCGCGGCGCCCGGGACCGCTTCGGCCTGGTCTACCTGCTGGCCAATACCCGGACCAACGAGCGAATCACGGTCCGCGTCATGCTCAACGACCCGGAACCGGCGATCCGCTCGGTCGTCGATCTGTGGGAGGGGGCCAATTGGCTGGAACGAGAGGTCTGGGACATGTTCGGCATCTGCTTCATCGGCCATCCCGACCTGCGGCGGATCCTGCTGCCGGAGGAGTTCGCGGCCTTTCCGCTCCGCAAAGACTATCCGCTCCAGGGCCGCGGGGAGCGGCACAATTTTCCCGTCCTGCACCGCGCCGAGAGTTGAAGAGGAGATGTCCGTTGTCAGTCGTCAGTTGTCAGTTGTTGAAAGAGTTGACAACCGACAACCGACGACTGACAACCGACAACGGACAACGGACAACGGACGACTGACATGCCGCTGGAACGCTCACCGCTTGCCGACGAAGCCCTGCCGCAGGGGCCGCAGCCGTACCTGTGGACGATGAACTTCGGTCCGCAGCACCCGGCCACGCACACCACGCTGCGGCTGGTCCTCTCTTTGGAAGGCGAGCGGGTCGTCCAGGCCGTGCCCGACATCGGCTACCTCCACTCCGGCTTCGAGAAGCTCGGCGAGCATAGCGACTACAACCAGTACGTCACCACGACCGACCGGATGAACTACGTCTCGCCGATGTCCAACAACGTCGGATGGCACCTGGCGGTCGAGAAGCTCCTGGGCATCGAGGTCACGCGCCGCTGCCAGTATCTCCGGGTCCTGGTGTCCGAGCTGATGCGGCTGAGCGATCACCTGCTGTGCCTGGGGGCGATGGGGCTGGACGTCGGCGCCTTCACGCACTTCATGTACGCCTTCAACGCCCGAGAGAAAATCTACGACATCTGCGAGGCCCTCTGCGGGGCGCGGCTGACGAACAGTTACACCCGGGTTGGCGGGCTTCTGGCCGACATCTCGCCGCCGGCGATCCGCCTCATCCGCGAGCTGTTGGACGAGACGCCCGAGGTGCTCCGCGACATGGAGCGGCTCCTGAAGCGAAACCGCATTTTCATCGACCGGACCCAGGGCGTCGGGGTGCTCGGCCGCGAGGAGGCGATCAACCGCAGCGCCAGCGGCCCGGTCGCCCGGGCCAGCGGCGTCGCGAGGGACCTCCGCCGCGACGAGCCCTACCTGGCTTACGCGGATTTCGACTTCCAGGTCTGCTGCGCCCGGGAAGGGGACTGCCTTGCCCGGTACCGCGTCCGCATGGCCGAGATGTGGGAGAGCCTGAAGATTATGCGACAGGCGATCGACAACCTGCCGGCCGGGCCGATCAACGTGGGCCAGGAGGCCCGGACGGTCCTGCCGCCCCCCGGCACGGTCTGGACGACGATCGAGGGGCTGATCGCCCACTTCGAGTTGGTAATGACCAACCGGGGCTTTTCGGTGCCGTGCGAGGAGGTTTACATGGCGACCGAGGCCCCCAACGGCGAGCTGGGGTTTTACCTTGTCGGCGACGGCTCGCCCCGGGCCTACCGCGCCCGCTGCCGGCCGCCGTCGTTCATCCATTTCGCCATGTTTCCGCACTTGATCCGCGGCCACACGCTCAGCGACGTGGTCGCGGTCCTTGGAAGTTTGAACATCATCGCGGCAGAGTTGGACCGGTGAGGGAAAGAGTGAGAAGGGGGAGGAAGAATGAGAAGGGCAGGGCCGTTTAGCGGGCGGGCTTGCCCGCCGAGCGCGGAAGATTGAAGCGTCAGAGAGGTGAGATGCCTGCGCACAAACCGATCCTGAACGACGACATCCGGGCGGCCATCGCGGCCTTCTTCCCGCGGTATGCCACGCGGCAGTCGGTCGTGTTGCCGGCCTTGCACGTGGTCAACCAACGGCTGGGCCACGTTCCGCCGCAGGCGGTCGTCGAGTTGGCCGGTCTGTTGGGCCTCGCGCCGGCCCAGGTGCAGGACACCCTTTCGTTCTACGAGTTCTTCCAGCAGGACCCGCAAGCGGGTGCCCCGCCGGCCGGCCGCTTCCGCGTGTGGATGTGCCGGTCGATCAGTTGCTCCGCCCGCGAGGGCGAGTCGCTGCTGGAGTACCTGGCCGGGCGGCTGGGCATCCGGCCCGGCGAAACGACCGCCGACGGCCTCGTGACGCTCCTGTCGGCCGAGTGCCTCGGGGCGTGCGATTTCGCCCCGGCCATGTTGGTCAACGAGACGCTCTACAAGGACCTCACAAGAGAGAAGA
>JBEKCP010000130.1:0-10952 GCA_050014815.1 Thermoguttaceae bacterium
CGCGGCATGGCTGCTTTCCTTTCGATGGTCCCCAGTGGGGGCGGCCTGGAGTATTCTTCGACGGGCCGGGGGATGCCGATGAGCTTTTCGGAGCCGCCGCGGCGGCGCGGGCCGCGCGCTATGACAGCCCTGTGTCACCTCGGCTTCATGCCCCGTGCCCGCCCGCCGCGGAGCGATCGGATCAACTCACCGCGATCTTAGCACGGCACGCCAGAGCCGCAAGCGCAGTTTTGGGCCACCCGCCGCGGGCGAAGCCGCACGCGGCCGCCCCCAAGGCCGCTCTCCACCCTAATCCTTCGCCTCCCTGCCCCGCAGGTACTCGACCGCCTTGCCCAGCACGCGGTCGACGAAGGGCTTGGCCGATTCGTCCGGCGGCCGGTGCGAACCCGCAAGCGGCGGCATGTCGCGATCCTGCCGCCAGCGGACGAAGCGGGCGAACTCCTCCTTGTCGAGGACCACCTCGTATCCCTCGTCCGGCAGGACACCCCACGTCGCGCCCGGCTCCTCCTCGCCCCGGTTGCGGTGGATGTTCCGGCCGCTGGGGCGCCAGTAGGTGGCCACCGTCAGCTTGAGCGTGCCGGCCTGGCCGAGGTCCATCAACTCCTGGACCGTTCCCTTGCCGTAGCTCTGCTGGCCGACGATCACCGCCCGCCCATGGTCCTGGAGGCAGGCGGCGACGATCTCGCTGGCGCTGGCGCTGTGCTCGTTGACCAGGACGGCCATGGGGAGGTTGGTGAACGGGGCATTGCCGCCGGCCTCGTAAGAGTGGCTGATCTGCCCCTGGCGGCGGCGGACGCTCACGATCTCGCCCGAGGGGATGAACAGATCGCACATCTCGACGGCGGCCTGGAGCGATCCGCCCGGGTTGTCGCGGAGATCCAGCACCAGGCCGCGCATGCCTTGATAGACGAGCTTATCGAGCACGTTTTTCAAGTCGGCCACCGTGGTCTTGGCCTTGGCGCCGGACTCGTCGCTCTTCTCGGCTTCGGCGAAGGCGGTAACGCGGACGCAACCGATCTGTCCCGGCCCCGGGAGGAAGTAATTCCAGGTGCCGTCGGGGTTGTGGGTGTCGCCCAGGACGGTGTCGATCTGGATGATCTCGCGCACGAGCGAGACCTCGATCGGCTGCGTTTCGCCTTCGTGGAGGATGGCGAGCACGACCGTGGTGCCGCGTTTGCCGCGCATGCGGTCGCGGGCGTCTTCGCGCGACATGCCCTGCGTGCTCTGGCCGTCGATCTTGAGGATCCGGTCGCCGGGGCGGATCCTCGCTTCGTAGGCGGGCGTGCCCGGCAACGGGCTGATCACCGTGAGCTGCTTCGACTTCGGGTCGATCCAGATGTTCAAGCCGACGCCGCCGAACTGCTGGCTGATGCCCTCTTCGAATCGCTGCTTCTTGGCCGGGGGGATGTACGCGGAGTTCTCGTCCAGCGGGTCCATCATTCCCCGCATGGCCGCCTCGAACAACTCGGTGTCCTGCACCGGCATGTAGTAGTCCCGGCCGACGCGGTCCACCATGTCGGCCAGGACGCGTCCATACCGATTGGCCGACACCTTCTGGTAACAGAGGAGCGACAACGCGGCCACCAGGACTAACCAGGCGATGTTGCGGCGAGGCATGGCTTATACCGTGCGCGGGACGTAGTGGCAGGTTTCCGAAGGCGAAACGTCGGGGTTCAGCCCGCATCGTCTATATTAGACCTCCGGTCCGCACCGCCGCCAAGACCCGCCGCGGGGAGAAATGCCGCGCACCGGACGCCGTGCCCCTCCACAGGCAGGTGTTCGGGGACCGGCCCTGGGGACCTCGGGGATTGCAGAAATCGTAACCGTTCACAGGCCGCCGGGGACTGGCTCATTTTTCGCCTCGAAAAATGTGCCTGTCCCCGTCCGGCCGAAGGGGACAGTCCCATTTTCGCGGCCACAGCCGCGAAAATCGGGACAGTCCCCGTGAACGGTTACCAGAAATCACGCGGCCGGCGTGCTATAATGACGCTATATGAAAGTCATCCCATACGAACGGATCGACTCGGTCCCCGTCGAGATGGAGGGGGCCACCGGCTGCCGGATCCGGTGCCTGATCGGTCCGGACGACGGTGCCCCGAGCTTCACCATGCGGCAGTTCGAGGTGGCCCCCGGGGGAGAAACGCCCCGGCACTCCCACGCCCACGAGCACGAGGTCTTCGTGCTGGAAGGCCGCGGGGTCGTCGCGGACACGTCGGGCTCTCAGCCGCTGGGGCCCGGCACGGTGGTCTTCGTGGCCCCGCAAGAGGTACACCAGTTCCGCAACACGGGCGAGGGGCCGCTGCGGTTCCTCTGCCTGATTCCCCACCCGTTGCGCGGCATGGCCGGACCATGCGTCGCGGCTTGCGGGTGCGACATGTAGCAGTCCCCTCTCCCTCCGGGAGAGGGCAGGGTGAGGGGGCGCCACGCAAAGCCCTGATCCCCTCACCCCCTGCCCCTCTCCCAAAGGGAGAGGGGAAGCCACTCGTAACGAGGTTGCCATGTCCTCGGACGCAGCCGCCGAGATCGCCCGCCTCCGCGACGAGATCCGGCATCACGATTACCTCTATTATGTCGCGGCCCGGCCGGAAATCAGCGACCAAGAATACGACCGGCTGATGGAGCGGCTCAAGCGGCTCGAGGCCGGGCATCCCGAGCTGGTTGCGCCCGACAGCCCCACGCAGCGGATCGGCGACCAGCCGGTGGCCGAGCTGCCGCAGGTCGAGCATCGCGTGCCGATGCTGTCGATCGAGAATACGTACAGCATCGAAGAACTGCGGCAGTTCGGCCAGCGGACGGCGAAGTTCCTCGGCGGCGAGCCGATCGAGTGGGTGGTGGAGTTGAAAGTCGACGGCGTGGCGGTCTCGCTGGTCTATGACGAGGGGGTGCTGGTGCGGGGCGTCACGCGGGGCAACGGCCGCGTGGGCGACGACGTAACGCACAACGTCCGGACCATCCGCGACGTCCCGCTGCGGCTGGCCGGCAAGGCCCCCCGGGGCGAACTGGAAGTCCGCGGCGAAGTCTACATGACCAACCGGGACCTCGTGCTCCTGAACGAGCGGCAGAAGCGGCGTGGCGAGCCGCTCTTTGCCAACACGCGGAACGTGACGGCCGGGAGCATCCGCCAGCTCGACCCGCGGATCTGCGCCGAGCGCCGGCTGCGGTTCTTCTGCCATTCGGTCGGCTACGGCGAGGCGCTGGAGGCGGCCACGCACATGGAGTTCCTCGACCGGGTCCGGCAGTTCGGCATTCCGATCACGCCGCTGGCGGCCTGCCTCCCCTCGTTCGACGAGGCGGTGGAGCACTGCGAGGGGCTGATCGAGCGGCTCCACGAGCTGGACTTCGAGATCGACGGCCTGGTGCTGAAGGTCAACCGCCTGGACCAGCGCCGGCGGCTGGGGGCCACGTCGAAGGCCCCCCGCTGGGTCATCGCCTACAAGTTCGAGAAATACGAGGCGACGACCCGGGTCGAGAAGATCGACGTGCAGGTGGGCAAGACGGGCGCCATCACGCCCGTGGCCCACCTGGAGGACGTCGAAATCGCCGGGACCACCGTCAGCCGCGCGAGCCTCCACAACGCCGACGAGATCGAGCGCAAGGACGTCCGCGTGGGCGACGTGGTGGTAGTCGAGAAGGCGGGCAAGATCATTCCGCACGTCGTTCGGGTCGAGACGGCCCAACGGAAGGCGCGCCTGCCGAAGTTCCGCTTTCCCATCGAGTGCCCCGAGTGCGGCACCGGGCTGGTCAAGGATGAAGGGGGCGTCTACATCCGCTGCCCCAATCCCCAGTGCCCGGCCCAAATCAAGGAGCGGATCCGCTACTACGCCAGCCGCAACGCCATGGACATCGAAGGGCTGGGGGACAAGCTGGTGGACCAGTTGGTCAATGAAGGGCTGGTGCACAGCTACGGCGACCTTTACCGGCTCGCGCCGGAGCAGCTTGAGGGGCTGGAGCGGATGGGACGGAAGTCCTCGGAGAACCTCGTTGCCGCAATTGGTGCGAGCAAGGGCCGCGGGCTGGCCCGCCTCCTGGCCGCCCTGTCGATCCGGCACGTCGGCACCCGGGTGGCCGCGGTGCTGGCGGAGAAGTTCCGCTCGATCGACGCGCTCATGGCCGCCGGCATCGAGGAGTTGAGCGAGACTCCCGAAATCGGACCCGTGATTGCCCGGAGCGTCCACGACTTCTTCCACGCCAAGTACGGCACGGATACGATCCGGGACCTCGGGGCGATGGGCGTGAAGATGGAGGCGGCCGCCCCGGACCGGCGCAGGAAGACACTGGAGGGGAAGACGCTCGTCGTCACCGGCACGCTCATGAAGTACGGCCGCGACCAGATCAACGAGGTCATCACGCAGCACGGCGGCCACGCCGCATCGAGCGTGTCGAAGAGCACCGATTATGTAGTGGCCGGCGAGAAGGCCGGCAGCAAGCTGGACAAGGCCCGCCAGCTCGGCGTGCGCGTGCTCACCGAAGACGAGTTCGAGAAGCTGCTTGACGGCTGAGGAGGTGATGCCCGTTTACGGGCATTGCCGCCGAAGGCGGTCATCGGCCCGGCGTTTACGCCGGGTCAGCCGGGCGCATCGGGCCTTTGTTTTCTTGTGAAGTCGCCGTGTCAACCCCGTTTACGGGGTTCCTGCCGCTGTACTCACGTCTCCGGCTCCGTGATTCGCTCCAGGCGGTCGTGAATAGTGCCCTTGCTGTGGTGCTCGCGCTGATTGCGTATGTACAGTTTGACCCACTCCAGGTCCCGAGTGCCGAAACTGACGACGCCATAGCCGGCTTGCCACTGGAGCACCTTTCCCTGCAGGCCGACTTGCTCGTTGACCTCGTGTGACGATGCCCCCTTGAGTTGGCCGATGAATTCGCTGATGAGGAGTGTCGGTGGGATGCTCAACGCCACGTGCATGTGGGTTTCCGTGCCCCCGATCTCGTGGACAAACGCGCCGGGTGTATTGATGATTCTCTGTCGGACGCAACGATGTGCTACCGGCTCGACCTGGGGAGTCAGGAGCGGCAGGCTGTCCTTGCAGTGCCAAGTAAGATGCAGGTTGACCTCGCTGTAGTAGTTGTGGCTCATGGGATTCTTTCGTTCATAAGGAGGCCCGTGAACGGGCTTGACAGGATGGAGATGGAGAACCGACAATATGCTCGCGCCGCTCCCTCCACCCGGCGTAAACGCCGGGCCGATGACCGCCTTCGGCGGAAATGCCCGTGAACGGGCATGAGGGCTCGGGAAACAATAGCGCCGCAGCTTGTGCAGACACAGCCTATCCTGTCCAGCCGTCCGAGCATGAAAATGTGATCCCTTTTTCCCCAGTTCTGTACACTCGCTCTACCCGGCGGTACAGCGAATCCCGCTCGACGGGCTCGAAACCGGCCTCGGTGATGAGCCGACGAATCTCGTCAACCGGGAGCGCCTCGGGCGAGCCTGCGCCGGCGTCGTGATGGATCCGCTCGTGGCGGACCGTGCCGTCCAGATCGTCGGCCCCGTAGCACAGGGCGACCTGCGCCGTCCCGACCCCCAACGAGATCCAATAGGCCTTGATGTGGTCGAAGTTATCGAGCATGAGCCGGCTGACGGCGATCGTGCGGAGATTCAATAGGGCGAACGGGCCCTCCAGGTCGGACATCGCCGTGCCCTGCGGATGAAACGCCAAGGGGATCAGGGCCTGGAACCCGCCGGTCTCGTCCTGCAACTTGCGGAGTCGCAGGAGGTGGTCGATCCGCTGGGCGGCCGTTTCCAGGTGGCCGTAGAGCATGCTGGCATTGGAGCGGAGCCCGAGCTGGTGGGCGGTGCGGTGGACCGACAGCCACGTGGCGGCGTCGGCCTTGCGGGGACAGATTTTCGCGCGGACGGCCGGGTCGAAGATCTCGGCACCGCCGCCAGGCAGGCTCCCCAGCCCGGCCTCGATCAATTCCTCGAGGATCGCCCGCACAGGCCGGCCGGTGGCCTGCGAGAACCAGGCGATTTCGACGGCTGTGAAGGCCTTGAGGTGCAACTTGGGAAAGGCCTCGTGCAGCCGGCCAAGGATGCCGGCATACCAGGAGAACTCCTTGCCCGGATGAACGCCGCCGACCACGTGCAACTCGGTGCAGCCGGCGTCGGCGGCCTCGCGGCCGCGGGCGAGGATCTCCTCGTCGGTCATGACGTTGGCCCGTGGGTCGCCCTCGTTGCAACTGTACGCGCAGAGCGGGCAGCGGTAGAGGCAGATGTTGGTGGGGTTCAGGTGGGAATTGACGTTGTAGTAGGCGGCGTCGCCATTCTTGCGGCGTCGGACCGCGTCGGCCAGCCGGCCCACGGCGTGGAGATCGACGTCCTCGCGGAACAGGTACTCGCCCTCGGCGGCCGAGAGGCGATTGTTTGACTCGATCTTGTCGCGGATGGAAGCAAGCATTTGTTATCTTAGCAACTCAATTACCCCCACGGCCAGCAGTCCGGTGCTCACCAGGGCGTTGACGTGGAAAAATGCCCGATTGACTCGGCTGAGGTCGTCGGGGCGAACGAGCCAGTGCTCGTAGACCAGGAGCACGGCGATGGCGGCGACGCCGGCCAGGTAGACGGATCCGAAGCGCGGATAAGTCCAGGGCAAGATCGCCAGGAATACGACCATGCCCAGGTGACAGAGGGCGGCCAGTCGCAGCGCGCCGGCGATGCCGAGCCGGGCGGGCACGCTCCGCAGCCCCATCTGACGGTCAAACGCGTAGTCCTGGCAGGCGTAGATCATGTCGAAGCCGGCCACCCAGAGCATCACGGCGGCCGCGAGCACCAGCGGCGGCCAGTCGATCTCGGCGCGAATGACGACCCACGCGGCCGGCGGCGCCAGGGCCAAGGCCGCGCCCAGCCACAGGTGCGACAACAGGGTGAATCGCTTGGCATAACTGTAGCCCAGCAGGAAGGCCAAGACGGGCACGGAGGCGGCCAGCGGGATCCAGTTGTGCGGGAGGAACAGGAGTGTGCCGGCCACGAAGGCCGCAGCGGAGCAGGCGGTCATGACGGCTACCGCGGCGACGCTGAGCTGGCCGGTGGGCAGGTGCCGCATTTGGGTCCTGGGATTCAGCGCGTCCAGCCGCCGGTCCGCCAGGCGATTGAAGGCCATTGCCGTGCTGCGGGCGGTGGCCATGCAGACCAGGATGCCCAGGAGGTCTTGAACGCGGAAGGGCTCGTCGCTGGTGGCCCAGGCCATCACCGCCGCCAGGAGCGCAAACGGCAGCGCGAACAGCGTGTGGCTGAAGCGGATCATCTCCAGGAACTGGCGGAGGCGGGACAACATAACCGGTTCAAATCCGAAACTCGAAATCCGAAATCCGAAACAAATTCGAAATACCAATACCCAATGCTCGAAACGCGGACGTTTTGGTCATTGGCTATTTGGTGATTTGAATTTGTTTCGGATTTCGTGATTCGGATTTCGTGCTTTGCGCCTGGTGTTTCGGATTTCGCGTTTCAGGAGCCCCAGCGCTGGATCAGCGCATTGGCGATTCCCAACTGGTCGCAGATCCGTCCGACGATGAAGTCCACGAGGTCGCGGACCGACTTGACGCCGTGGTAGAAGCCGGGCATGGCGGGGAGGATGATCGCCCCCAGCTCTGCCGCCCGCTTCAAGTTGTCCAGCACGCTCAGCGACAGCGGCGTCTCGCGCGGCACGAGGATCAGACGCCGCCGCTCCTTCATGTGCACCTCGGCCGCTCGGTGGATCAGGTTCGCGCTGGTGCCGTGGACGATCGCGCTGAGGGTGCCGCTGGAGCACGGGCAGACGACCATGCCGTCGGTCAGGAACGAGCCGCTGGAGATTGCGCCCAGGTAATCGCGGTAGTGATAGTAGACGAGTTTCCCCGGCTCGCCGGAGCCGATGGCCAAGACGTTGCTCTCGTCGCTGGTGATGCCCGCCATCGCGCGGACCGTCTGGAGCTTCCGGTCCTTGAGCTTGGCGCCGCGCTCGATCCGCAGGGCGTCGGCACTGAAGTTGTCCAGGTCGACGGTCAGGTCGAGCTCCTGTTTCAGCACCGCCTGGGCCGCGGGGCTGATCACGAGGTGGACGTCGCAGCCCGCGGCCCCCAGGACCTCCAGGAGGCGCATCGAGTAGACCATCCCGCTGGCGCCGGTGATCGCGACGACGATATTGCGTTTCATGGCTTGGTCCCAACGTACAGCGTTGCGACTCCGAGGGTGAACGGGTGGTATTGGACGCGAGTGAGGCCCGACGCGCGCATCCGCCCCGCGAGGGCCTCCCCTTGGGGAAAATCGCGCACGCTGGCCGGCAGGTAATTGTAAGCTGCCTGGCGATTGGGTGCCAGCGATTGGCCGAGCCGCGGCAGGACCCGGCGGAAGTACCAGGCGTAGATTGCCGAGAGCGGCCAGGCCCGCGGCGTGGAGAACTCCAGCGCGGCGACGCGTCCGCCGGACCGGCAGACGCGGACCATTTCGCGGAGCCCCCCGTCGGTGTCGCTGAGGTTCCGCAGGCCGAAGGCCACGGAGACGATCTGGAACGTGTCGTCCGGAAAAGGCAGCCGGAGGGTGTCGGCCTCGACCAGGGCGATCCGCCGGCCGGTCCCGCGGGGCCGGCGCGCGCCGCGGCACTTGTCCCGCGCCACGGTCAGCATGGGGCGGCAAAAATCGGTGCCGACGATGCGTGCCGCCGGGCTGGCCCGCTGATAGGCCAATGCCAGGTCGGCCGTGCCCGTGCACACGTCGAGGATCGGCGCCGAAAGGCCCGCCGGCGGCACCAGCCGGACCAGTCGGCGCCGCCAGGACCGATCGATGCCCAGCGAGAGCAGGTGGTTCAGGAGGTCGTAGCGGCGGGCAATCTCGCCGAACATCCCGCGGACCCGGTCGGAGGACTTGTCGAGCGTCATCACGGTTTGAAGTGCCGGTCGGCGAAGTCGAGGTAGCATCGCCAGTCGTACTCGATCACGTCGTGCTTGCCGCGGCGGATGTGGTAGCCGATCGTGCTCCGGATCGGCTGCTCGACTTCCGGCATCTCTTGAGCGGCCAGTCCGTCGGTGCCCAAGAGCCGGTAGACCGGATCGGCGCCTCTTGCCGAGAGGAATTCGCCGCGGGGATCGGCCCAGCGGTCCTCTTCGGCGCTGGCCACGTAGACCGGCCGCGGGGCCACCAGGGCCAGGAGCATGTGCTGATCGACCGGCAGGTCGTCCACCCGGCCGCCGAACTCCTTGTAAGCGGCATTGAACCAGTGGGGGAAACTCTTGTTGATCTGCCCCGCGGTCTCGCCGAAGCGGCGGCGAGCCAGGGACGCCCCGCCGCAGCCGGAGTCGTTCGAGATGACCAGTGCGAACCGCTCGTCCTGGGCGCCGGCCCAGAGAGCCGTCTTGCCGAGCCGCGAATGGCCCATGACGGCCACGTGCCGGGCATTGACGCCCGGGTCGGTCTCCAGATAGTCCATCGCCCGGGAAAGCCCCCAGGCCCAGGCCGCGATCGCACCCCATGCGTCGGGCCCCGGCCGCGGCTGGCCGGGCTTCAGAAAGGCGCCGCGGACGCCCCGGCGCCACCCGTCCGCGTGATCGGGCTCGATGTCGCAGTAGCAGGCCGTGGCCAGCCCGTAGCCGCGCTGGAGGATCATTTCGACGGGCCAGCGGCCCTGCTCCGCGCCGCGAGACTTCTCGGTCGCCCGATGGTCTTGGACGCCGCGGGCCGGATTGTCCGGCAGCCAGGCGTCGGAGATCGTGATGCCCGGATCGGGGTTCACCGCCTGGTTGCCGGCGAAATTGAGCGCGAGGAATACGGCCGCCGGTTGTACGGCACCTTTGGGCAGGAAGAGGAGCAGGTCCATCTTCGGGCCGTTGGGGTCCTTGGTGAAGCGAATGCGGACTTCCTTCCGCAGGGCCTTGCCGGCCAGGGCGTCGGCCGATGAGCGGAGCTGGAACGTCATCTCCTTGGGCCGGCCCGGCGCCTTGCCGTAGACGTACTTCTCGAACAGCCCAAGGATTTCCGGCCGCCGGGCGCTCCGCCACGTGGCCGGATCCACGACCCGCTGCCCGTTGGCGAGCACCAGCGGGTCGGGCAGGGTATAGCGTGGCACCTTGCTTTCGTCGTAGTTGGGTTTCGGCTCTGCGGCCATCGCAATGCCGGGCATAGATAGAAGCCCTGAGAGGATCACACTTAGAGAGAATATTCCCGTTCGCATCGCCTGAATACCCATGCTGCTCGTGATGCTGGTGACTCGCGCCGGGGGACTGTCCCGATTTTCGTGTCAGCGAAAATGGGACTGTCCCCTTTACGCGGGCAGGACGCCGGCGGGAGTTCATCTTAGAGGCACGGATGGGAGCGTGCAAGGCCCGTGGAAAGCCTGGGGGAGTTTGCCGTTTAGCGGGGGATTGTCGGGCATGGCGGCGGGTTTGGGGCCCGCACAACCGTTAAACTTTTGCTGGTCTGTGAGGACGGAAAGGTTTGCGTATCAGGAGCACTAAACCTTTTGCCGAAAATACTTTCCGCCCGTTCAAGGCGATTTGGCGAGGGAGCCGATAGGGTAAGTGACCCTTAGCGAATCGCGCGTGCCGCGGTGGCACGCTGCAAGGGTGCGTCAGGCAACCGAACGGGTATGCATCGGGCCAAGGAAAGGTCCGACGGGCCTGGCGCAGTACACCGTGCGAACTGCGGGTGCTGACCCACCCTCCTACCCGCGATCTCCAACCACGCCTGAGTCGGTTCTTACCCATGGGAGGACCCGCCCATGCCATGGGGTGATGCGAGTCAACGCGGCACTCCGGTTAGTGGTCGCCAGATCGGGACACCTAGTACCGCAGTTCATTGCAAAGGAGTTGTTGCTCAATGAAAAGCAAGATGTTGTTTGGAGCGCTCCTGTTGAGCGTGGCCCTGTACAGCCAAGGGTTCGGCATCGAACTGCTGTCCGGGTCGAAGTGCGGTGGCTGCGGCGCGTGCGGCTGTTGCGAGAAGCCGGCCTGTTGCCAACAGGCCAAGTGCTGCGCCCCCGAGCCCG
>JBEKCP010000131.1:0-10921 GCA_050014815.1 Thermoguttaceae bacterium
GGCCTGGTGGTGTGGTATCTCGGCGGCCGCGACGTGCTCTTCGGCAGCATGACGTTCGGCTCGCTGATGGCCTTCCTCGCCCTTCTGGCGATGTTTTACGCGCCGCTGACCACGATTGCCGAGTCGACCACCTGGTTTGCCAGCTTTTACAGCACCAGCCGCCGTATATGCGCACTGCTGGACGTGCCCAGCGAAAGCGAACCAGCCCAGCCGACCGTGCCCTTGGACCGGTTTCACGGAGGCATCGAGTTCCAACACGTGTCGTTCGCTTACGATCGCAGCCGGCCCGTACTGGAAGACATCAGCTTTGCCATCGAGCCCGGCGCGATGGTGGGCGTGGTGGGCCGCAGTGGCTCGGGCAAGTCGACGCTGGTGAGTCTCATCGGACGGCTGTACCAGTGCGATGCCGGGCAGATCCGCATCGACGGCATCGACGTGCGGCAGGCGGATCCCCGGCAGCTTCGCCGGCAAATCGGCATGGTTCCCCAGGAACCGTTCTTGTTCCGCGGCGCGGTGGCCGCAAACATCACCTACGGCAATGGACAAGCCGCGCCGGAACAAATCCTGTTGGCTGCCAGGAATGCCGATTCCCATGAATTCATCATGCGGATGCCTTTCGCCTACGAAACGCAACTGGGCGAAGGGGGCTCCGGTCTCTCCGGCGGAGAACGGCAGCGGCTTTCGATCGCCCGCGCCTTGCTGTTCGATCCGGCGGTCCTGATTCTCGATGAAGCGACGGCCAGCGTCGACGCCGAATCGGAACGGGCGATCTGCCAGGCCATTCGCCGTTGGGTTCGCCGGCGGACCACGATCGTGATCGCGCATCGCCTCTCCACACTCCAAGGAGCCGACCGCCTGCTGGTTTTTGACCAAGGCCGGCTGGTCGAACAGGGGCCCCCCGCGGAACTGTTGCAGCAGGGCGGATTGTACAGCACCCTGGCCAACATCCAGTACAACCTCAGCGAGAGCCGCCGGCGCCTCGAATCGGCGGCGGGCTCCGAGGCGGCGCGGGGTATCGCAGAAGCGGCCGCCGGGTCCAGCGGTGGGGAATCGCTGTTTCAGGCAGCGCTGGCCAACGCTCCTGCGCGCGGCGCTGGCCCCGAGACGGCTTCGGATGCCAGCGACGCAAATCACGAGATCGGAATCGCCTGGCTCGATCCGGCCGCCGTCACGATCGAGGAGGGCGGCCACGGCTTGTTGCGGGTCGCCAGCGGGCGGCAGCGCAACGATTCCGTGCAGGCAGTGTGGGCCTTTCCCGCCAGCGAGGAGGGGCGTTTCATCAGTCTGCGCCATCGCGAGGCTTCCGGACGAGAGACCGAGGTGGGCATGCTCCACACCCTTGCCGCCTGGCCCCGGCAGGCGCAGGAGGCGGTTCGCCGATCGCTTGCCCGCCGCTACTTGATACGGCGCGTTCAGGAAATCCGCCAAATGCGCACCAGCGGCGCCCAACTTGCGATGTCGGTGCTTACCGCCGCCGGACCGGCAAAGCTGCGGTTGGAGAAGCCTGGCGAAGGGTGCCAGGATTTTGGCGCCCACGGACTGCTGCTTACTGATCCGGAAGGCAATTACTACCTGATCCCGGATCGCGGTGCCTTGCCCCGGCGCCAGCAACGACTGCTGACGCTTTACTTCGGAGACTGATGAGCACTCCCGAGTGGAATGGATTGCGCCGATAGGATTGGAGATTTCGCCCATGGCTACTATGACTGCTCGACAGCCCCAACTCTCCGTGTGGCCGGAGATGCCTCCCTGCCAAGAGCCGGATGCAGCCGGGCAATTGCCCTTGGGCCCGCCGTTGCCCGACACGCCGACGTGCTTTGAAATCAACCTGGAGCAGCTTGCACAACAGGCCCGTGAACTGGCTCAGTCGCATCGGTTGGCAACCCGGCAGGGCCGCGACCGGCTGCTTGTGCAACTCGATGACAACGAGCAACTTTTGCAAGCGGTGCATGATCGCCTGATGCAAGCGGTGGCCGAGCGACGCACGATTCCTCCCGCGGGCTTGTGGCTGGCAGACAATTTCCGCCAAGTCAAGGAGCTGATGCGATCGGTCCGGCGGGATCTGCGCAGGGGGCCCCGCCGCGAGTTGCCCCAGCTTTGCACCGCCGCCGGGGAATGCATGCCGCGCGTATACCAATTGGCCTGGGAATTGACCACCCGTCTCGACGCGCAATTCGACCAAGAGAGCCTCCACCAGTTCTTCAGCGCCTACCAGACCGTGGTGCCGCTGAAGCTGGCGGAACTGTGGTCGGTTGGCGGCATGTTGCGGCTGGGCCTCATCGAATACCTCTGCCGCGTGGCGATCCGTGCTGCTCCGCCCGAGCGCGAGCGGGAGTTAGCCCGCCCCGCGGTCGCGCACGACGTCCGCCAAAAGGCGGCTGACGAACTCTCGATGAAGCATTGCATTCTTAGCGTACGCGAGTTGGCGATGCTGGACTGGAAAGACTTCGTGGAGCGCGAAAGTGCGGTGGAGCATATCTTGCGAGAGGATCCGGCTGGCATCTACCAACGGATGAGCTTTGCCAGCCGCGATCACTACCGCCTGATCGTCCAGCGGCTCGCGCGTCGCAGTGCCTTCGATGAAGAGCAGGTAGCGCGCGCGGCGATCGAGAGTGCGCGGAACTCTGCCGCAACGGCTGCGGCACCTGCGCGGGCTGGCCGCCGGGCGACGGTGGAGCACCACGTGGGCTACTACCTGGTCGATCGAGGGCGCACTGCGCTGGAAGCGAGCATCGGTTACCGCCCTGCGTGGCGTGAGGCCGTAGGGCGGTTCGTTGGGCGGACCCCGCTGGCCTCTTATTTCGGGGCGATCCTGATCGTGTGGTTGCTCGTTACCAGCGCCGTGCTGGCCGTAGGCGTGAGGCTGGAAATGGTGCGGATCGCCGGTCCGGCGGCCGCGTTGTTGCTGCTGGCGCTCTATGGCGGGGCGGCTGGACAATTTGCGGTGAGCTTGGTGAGTTGGCTGTGCAGCCTTTTGGTGCCGCCGCGGCCGATGATGCGATTGGATTTCTCCGCGGGAATTCCCGCCGAGCATCGCACGCTGGTGGCCGTACCGGCGCTGTTGACGGCCGAGCGGCCGGTGCGGGACCTCGTGGAGCAACTCGAACTGCGGTACCTGGCCAATCCGGACGACAATCTATGGTTCGCCCTGCTGAGCGATTTTCCCGATGCCGATCAAGAAACGCTGCCCGGCGATGGGCGGTTGCTGGAGTTGGCCCGCACGGAGATCGAGCGGCTCAATCAACGCTATTGTGCCGATCGCCCTGGGGTCTTCTTTCTCTTGCACCGGCCGCGGAAGTGGAATCGGCAACAGGGTGCATGGATGGGAGAAGAACGCAAACGGGGCAAGTTGGCAGCCATGAACCGGCTGCTGCGAACCGGCGTGGCCGATGCTTTTAGTGCAACGATCGGCGACCTGCCGCAACTCCGCTCGGTTCGCTACGTGATCACTCTCGACAGCGACACGCGACTGCCGCGCGACGCCGGCCGGGAGTTGGTCGGTTGTGCGGCTCATCCCCTGAACCAAGCGGAAATCGATCCGAATTCGCACGTGGTGGTCGCGGGCTACGCTGTGCTCCAGCCGCGGGTAACCGCCAGCCTGCCCGAGGCACATCGCAGCCGCTTCAGCCGCCTGGTGGCGGGCGATGTGGGAATCGATCCCTATACGCTCCAGACCAGCGATCTGTATCACGACCTGTTTGGGCAAGGCAGTTTCATCGGCAAAGGAATTTACGACGTAGAGGCGTTCGCGTCGACCTGCGAAGGCCGCTTTCCCGAAAACCGCCTGTTGAGCCACGACCTGATCGAAGGCTGCTTCGCCCGCAGCGGCCTGGTCAACGACGTGGAACTGGTAGAAGGAATTCCCACGCGGCTGCTGGTCGAGATGCACCGGCGCCACCGCTGGATACGCGGCGACTGGCAGATTGCTTCCTGGTTGGCCGGTCGGGTTCCCACACTTCGGGGAAACGCGGCCAATCCACTCTCCGGGCTGTCGCGGTGGAAGATCCTGGACAACTTGCGGCGCAGCCTCACGCCGGCGCTGTTGTGGAGTTTTCTCCTGCTGGGCTGGCTGCTAGCCCCGGCTTTGGCCGGCACCTGCACGCTGTTGGCTCTCGTGCTCGTCTTTGGCCCGGCCAGCTTTGCGGCGCTGCCGGGAATACTTCGCCGGCCGGAAGGCAAGCCCTGGATGCTGCACGCCAGGGACGAAGCGAGGCGCTGTCTGCGGGCATGGCTCGCGGAGGCCGCGGGCTTGTGCATTCTGCCTTACACGGTGTACTGTCACATCGATGCCATTGTTCGGACGCTGTATCGTTTAGGCATTTCCCGGAGTCACTTGTTGGAATGGACCACCGCCAGCGAGGCAGAAGCACGTTGCAGCGGAACATTGCGCGCTCACTACGAAACCATGGGGGCTTGCACCGTATCCAGTGTCCTGACCGCGGCATGGCTGCTGGCGGTCCAGCCGCGGGCGCTGCTGGTTGCCGGCCCGGTGCTGCTGGCGTGGCTGGCGGGACCGTTGATCGCCTGGTGGCTCTCCTTGCCCTATCCGTGCAAAGCCGTCTCTGTGACGGGCGCGGAGCAACGGCAACTCCGCCGCTGGGCTCGGCACACCTGGCACTACTTCGACAGCTTTGCGGGGGAGGCCGACCACTGGTTGCCGCCAGACCACGTGCAAGGCGATCCGCCGACAACTGTAGCTTCCCGCACCAGCCCTACGAACATGGGGTTGGCACTGCTGTCGGGCCTGGCGGCCTACGATCTGGGGTATTTGCCGGCCGCGGCCTTGTTGGATCGCACCAGCGGCATGCTGCAAACCATGCTGCGCCTGGAGCGACACCGGGGACACTTCTTCAATTGGTACAATACCCGCACCCTGCAACCCGCCGAGCCGCGTTATGTGTCGAGTGTCGACAGCGGCAACCTATGGGGCGCGCTCACCGTACTGAGCGCGGGTCTGGAGGAGTTGCGCAATCGCCCGCTGATTCCGCCGCGTTTGTTCCAAGGGCTTCAGGATACGGTGGAGGTGATTGCAGATCTCCGCCGGCAGGCCGCTTCTTCGCTAGAGAATGACCCGTTGGACGTTTGCATCGCCGGGCTGCGCGAGGTGTGCTCCGACGGGCTATCCGGGGGAGCGCGGCAAACCTGTGAGCGGCTGCGCCGCATTCGCCAGCGGGCGGCAGACCTGGCGGCGCGGGTTTCGGTCGATCAACCGGTCATGAAACAATGGACGATCGCGCTCGTGCAACAAAGCGCCCAGGCCCATCAACACTTGTCGCGATTGGCGTTTTGGACGCAGTTTGCCCGGCCGGAAAACGGTCTTTCGGCGGAGTTGCTTGATGCGCCCTCGGCCGCCAGGGCTTCTCGTAGGGTGGACTCTAGTCCGCCCTACGATGAGTTGCCCCACTTTCTCTCCTCCGCCGGGAGTGCGGTCGCGGTGCAAGAGCGGCTGCGTAAGCCGCTAAACGTAGTGGCCGCCGAGGAAACACGCGAGAAACCCGCGGACTTGGAGACACTGTACGCCTGGTTGGAGCGGCTCGACGCCGGCTGTAGTTTGGGCCAAGTGCTCCAGGCTGCGGAACAGATCGCCGAGGGCCATGCCTGGCAATGGGAAGCGGCCGAGGAAGATGGCAGCGCCGAGGGGGACTCTCGCTGCGGATTCCAGACGTCACTCGGGACCATGCGGCAGGCGGCCCACAGAGCCTTCTTAACCGCCCGCCGGGAATTGCAGCAAATCGCTTCAGCTACCGGGCTTTGCCAGCAATTGTCCGCGATGGATTTTCGCTTTCTCTTTCACCCGCGGCGGAAACTGTTGGCCGTAGGTTTCAACGTGAACGATCGCCGTTGCGATGAAAGCTGTTACGATTTGCTGGCCTCGGAAGCCCGCCTGACCAGCTTCCTGGCTGTTAGTCATGGCCAGCTTCCGCTGGAGCATTGGTTTGCTCTGGGCCGGATGGTCACCGTGGTGCGCGGCACTCCCACGCTCTTGAGTTGGTCGGGCTCGATGTTCGAGTATCTGTTGCCGATGCTGATCATGCCTTCCTATCAGGCCACGCTGTTGGACGCGACTTGCCGTGCGGCAGTGAAACATCAGATACGCTATGCCCGCCGGCGCGGCGTTCCCTGGGGAATTTCCGAAAGCTGCTCCAGCACCCTCGACGGCAGCGACGACTATGGATATCGTGCTTTCGGCGTGCCGGGGTTGGGCCTGGCGCCGAACCTGGGGAAGCACTTGGTGATTGCTCCCTATGCCGCGGCCTTGGCATTGGTCGTGGCTCCGCGCGAGGCCTGTGCCAATCTGGCTCGGCTTGAGCAGTTGGGCTATCTCAGTTCCCATGGTTTTTACGATGCGATTGACTATACGGCGGGGCTTAGCCGGCCGGGCAGCCCGGTGCAGCCGTGCAAGATCGTGATGGCGCATCACAGCGGCATGACGCTCTTGGCGCTGTCCCATGCGCTGTTAGGCCCGACGATGCCGCAACGCTTTTTGCGGAACCCGCCCTGCGCTGCGCACGATATCCTGCTGCAGGAACGCGTGCCGCGGAACGTGTGTCCGGTGGATCCGGAAACACTCCATCCGGCCCCGCCAGTGGTGAAAGAATGTCGCCGAGTATCAAAGCAACTGGCAACCGCTTCCACGTAGTGAACCCCAACAATCCCGATCAGCGAGATGATTTGGAAGGCATGGCCGACGTCTTTGGTACTCTGAGCACCCTGCTGTCAGTGCTTGGTTATCCGGTGTTTGAACCGCTCGCCGGTGGGCGGACCACTCAAACCCTTTTCTGCCATGGCCAGGATGCAAACGCCACGGGGGCTTTGGTCGAAGATGGCTTTGTGGTTCGGCAGGGTTCCGTCGCAAGGGCCGAAATTGCGGATGCCAGCAAAGAGAAACTCGGTCCGATCCGGCGCGAACTCCTCGATAGTGGCATTCTTGTTGAGGAGGAGGGTAGGCTTCGGTTCACAAAGGATCACCTTTGCTCCTCGCCCACTGCCGCTGCTGCCCTGGTGCTTGGTTACGGTGTCGCTGGCCCGAGGGTGTGGAAGGACGGTGATGGTAACACATTGGAGGAAATCAAGCGTGCATGCGGGGAGGAACAATCGGAGACCTGAGCAGTGGTGGGGAGTAGTGTACCTGGCGGGTTTGATCGTGGTCAGCGTCGGCTTCAAGTTCGAGCAGGGCAAGCCGCTTGATTGAGTTGTTGGCGCAAAGGAGCCCACATGTCCGGTATCACCAAGCGTATCTACCTGGAAGCCCGCCAATGCCTGCGCCGCGGCTGGTACGCGCGGAATCTGCCCGAAGAGCGTCTCAGCGAGGCTGAGCAGTTCCGCATCGACGAGGGCATCGAGGTTGGCAATCGCGCCCAGCGGTTCTATCGCGGCGGAGTGCTCGTAGAGTGGCGTGGGTTGTTCGGTGCAACCGCCAAGACGCGGCAATGGATGAATGACCCCAGCATTCCAGCGATCTTCGAGGCGACGTTCCACATCGACGGCTACACAACCAAGGCGGACATTCTCCGCCGCAACGGAAATGGCTGGCGGGTGGTCGAGGTCAAATCGAGTCTCTTCAAGCCGGAAGTCGACGACGATTTGATCGACGACGTTTGCTACACGGTGATGGTTGCCACTCGGTGTGGCGTGAACGTTAACGCCGCCTCGCTCCTCCAACTTCGGCCCGAGTTCCGCCGTGAATCGGGGATTGACGAAATGTTCGGCGAGACCGACGTCTTGGCGACTGTTCAAGAACGCATACCGGCATTCTCCAGCGGTTGGAACGAAATCCCCGACGCCACTGGGCGACCCGAACCACCGGACCCGACGCCCGGCAGGGCGTGCGGTAGCTGCCCGTATTACGAGGAGCATTGCCTTGGGAAGGGCATTGAGAATCCAGTCCTGGATTTACCGCGTATCGGGGACAAGGTGGCCGCGTTCTTTGAAGCCGGAGTACTTGATCTCCGTGACGTTCCCGATGGTCTCGCGGCTATCGGCTCCCAGCCACGCGAATCCGAAAGCGTGATTTCCCCGCGTCTGCGTCTCGATAGCGATGCGCCGCAACCGAGCCAGGTCAGGCCCGCTGCCGTTCTTCGTCATCCAGCCGAATAGCCCGCACATGATCTTGCCCTCCCTCTTATCGCGGTCGCGTTCCCATGCCGTCGTAACGGCGGCCAAGCCTTCTAAATTCCGCCTTCACCTTCTCGCGCGGGATGCCGTCGTAGATCCAACCGTAAGTTCTGCCCATCACCTTGGTCGCCCCCTCTGACCAGCACAGGTAGTGCATGAGCCGCTCGGCTTCGCTCTGTCCGACGCCGGGCTTCTTCAAGCCCCCGGTCGGCGGCTTGGGATTCCACACCGGGCTTCGCTTGGCGGTCACCGCTTTCTCGACCAAGCCCAGAGCAACCTGAATCCAGCCGACGAGCTTGACGGCGTTCGTCGAGCCGCTCCAGCAGCGAAACTCCACAGTTTGCTTGCGGCCTGTGGCGAGGTTGGTGAGGTTGAGGATGTGGTATCGTTCGCGGTCCAGGTGAACCTTCGCCGCCTTGTCGTTGCCGTACTTCTTGACGCCGCCGCAATAGACGCTGCGCTCACGGCTCTTCGTGCCGGTAATCGCGTACAGCCCCTTTTCGAGGTAGGCCGTGATAATGATCAACCGGGCCAGCCGCTTCCTGGAGGCAGGCGTGCCGCTCGACACGATCGCCGGCACGCTGGGCCACCTTGCCCCCGAGACGACGCGTCTGTATCTGCGGATCGATGTGAACGATCTCTGCCGTGTCGCACTCGACCCGGAGGAGGTGCTGCATGGTTAGGGACTTTCACAGTTCGCTGGCCACGCATATCGCAGCGTTCCTTGACGAGAAGCTCGCCTGCGGCTATCGCTATGTCGCGGAGACGGCGACGCTTCGACGCTTCGATCGGTTCCTCTGCCAGAGCGGGTATTCTGGCGAGGCGCTCTCCCGCGAACTCATCGAACGCTGGACGGCCAAGCAGCCGCACGAGCGTCCCCGCACTCATAAGGCACGGCTGCTTGTAATCCGGCAGCTCGGGCTTTACCTGCACCGGCACGGCATTGAGGCATACGCGCCGGACTCCAAGCTCATGCCGATGGCACGACTCGAGTTCGTGCCGTACATCTTTACGCAAGAGCAGGTGCGTCAGTTGCTGGCGAACGTTGACCACCTGCCCTTCGACCCGCGCACACCCGAACGACACGTGGTGATGCCTGAACTCTTTCGCGTGTTGTACGGGTGTGGCCTGCGCGCCGGCGAAGTACTGCGATTGCGCATCGCCGACGTTGATCTCGATCAGGGCGTGCCGACTATCCATCAGAGCAAGTTTCGCAAGGATCGGCTCGTGCCCTTGCGCGGGTACAAGAGGTAATTGACTTGCGCGTTGGCGACGTGCGCATCGCGACCTCTGCGCAGATTCGGTTGACCGGCAAGGGACGCAAGATGCAGATTGTACCGCTGATGTCCGAAACGGTCATGCTGCTCGATGATTATCTGCGCGAGCATCGTCTTCAGGAGAATGCCCGTCTGGATAAACCGCTGTTCTTCAACCGCTATGGCCATCGTCTCACGCGGTCCGGCGTGCGCTATCTCCTTGCGAAGTACGCCGAACAAGCGCGACAGTAGCGATCCAACCTGCCGGCCAGGATCAGCCCGCACGTGCTGCGACACACGAAGGCGATGCACTTGCTGCAATCCGGCAACCCGATGCCGGCGATCCAAGCAATCCTCGGCCACGCCGACATCAAGACATGCACGATCTACGCCAGCGCCGACTTGGAGATGACGCGCAAGGCTTTGGAGAAGGCTGCCCCGCTCACACCGGCAACAGCCTTGCCATCGTGGCGATCGAATCAGCAACTCATGGACTGGCTGCGTTCCCTGTAGTCCGACAAGGCAGAACGTTATGTGGAGTTGATCATGACAGAACCCCTCATATTCCCGAGCGAGATGAGATCGACTCCACATAACTACTGTCTCCTCATAATGGACGCCGCAGCTTGCGTTGACCGTGTGCCCCTTGCTCTCCAGGATCCCGGCCACTTCGGCGACCTGGGCCAGCCCCTCTGGTCCCTTGAGGACCGGGCTCACGATCTCGCACCTGTGTCCACCGTGGCCGTTGTTGATCGAGCCGTCGTTTTCGGCTGTCCAGCCGGCGGGCAGGTACGGCACTTGAATACCGTGGTGATAAGCACCGATACGCAGATGCTCGTTGCGGACGGCGCTGTCGGGGGCGATGGTTTCTATTTCGATTCCGTATTGCAGGTCGTTGGCGTTCATGTAATCCTCCCTTTGCAGAGGGCGTTATGCATCCCTCGTTCCAACTACCGTGAATCAGATTCGCTCTGTCCCGGCAGGATGGCAAGGGGTGAACGCCAAGACGTAAGATTCAATCCTGTTTGGATTTATGACCGAATATGTACTGCTTGAATAATGATTCCCGCTGGACACCGAGAATCAGGAAGGTACGGGCGGCCAGACAGGGCCGAATTAGCGCCGGCGGAGGGGTAGCCGGGGAGAAGATGGCTGAGCATCGGTGCCGGTCAGACGAAGGGAAGCCGGGGGCGAGCGAGCCGAGTCAGGCCCTTGGGCAGATAGAGATTGGCGCAACAAAGGGTGTCTCCCACACCACACGAATGACGCGGTTGTGGGTTTGGGGGGAGTGGGTTGTTGCGGGCGGCCACAGCCGTCACGGTCCACAAGGCCCGACCGCCCCGACCGCCCCGACAGCCCTGCCGCTAGGCCGCCCTGGCGGTAGCCCCGTCCTTGCCCCACGAGGGCCGCCGTGTTGGCCCGCCGTCGCGTCAACGGGCAGCCCCTGGCCCAAAGCTATCAAGGCCCGCCCGCCGCGCCGTTGGGGCCAAAGTTCACCAACGCGGTTAGGGGTTTTGGACGCGTCGGATTGTCGCACCTCTGTCTCCAAT